>NZ_JAEN01000008.1:0-176127 GCF_000518925.1 Paracoccus sp. J39
CGGCTCATATTTGAGTTTGCATGGCGGTTATTGCTGTTGCATTGACGATATCGTTGACGGAGCATCCTCTGGAGAGGTCGTTTGCGGGTTTGGCGAGGCCCTGGAGGATGGGTCCGATGGCGATGAGGCCGCCCAGGCGCTGGGCGATCTTGTAGCCGATATTGCCCGAGGCGAGGTCGGGAAAGACGAAGACGTTCGGCCGGCCGGTCAGGCGGCTTGCCGGGGCCTTCCTCGCCCGGATCGCCTCGTCCAGCGCCGCGTCGAACTGCAGCTCGCCGTCGACCTCCAGATCCGGGGCGGCGGCGCGGATCAGCGCCAAGGCCTCGCGCAGCCGCCCCAGGCTGGGATGATCGGCCGAGCCGGCGGTCGAAAAGGACAAGAGCGCCACCCGCGGCGCCTCGGCCAGGAGCCGCCGGCAGCTCTCGGCCGCCGACAGCGCGATGGCGGCGAGCTCGGCCGCGTCGGGCTGGATCACCAGCCCGCAATCGGCAAAGATCATGCCGCCCCGGACCGGCGCCCCGGGCCCGCAGGACAGCATCAGAAAGAAGCTCGACACGATCCCGGCCCCGGGGGCCCGGCCGATGATCTGCAGGGCCGCGCGCACCGTGTCGGCGGTGGTGGCGACCGCGCCGCCCACCGTGCCGTCGGCCTGGCCCAGCCGCACCCGCATCGCCGCCTGGCGGATCGGGTCGCGCATCTCGGAAAGCGCGCGTTCCGCGGTCATGCCCTTGGCGGCGCGCAGCCGGTGCCAGTGGTCGGCCAGCTCGGCCAGGTCGGGCGCGCCCGCCGGGTCGATGCGGCCCACGCCGGGGATCTCGGGCCCGCCCAGCAGGGTGACGCGGGCCAGCCCCTCGGCCACCAGCCGGCGGGCGGCCTCGGCGACGCGCGGGTCCCCGCCCTCGGGCAGGATGATGTGGCGGTCCAGGGCCTTCGCGGCCTCGTGGATGCGCTCGAGCGGTTTCATGGCACTACCCCCAGAAATGCAGGCCGGCGACGACGAAGACGCCCAGGAACACGGTCTCGGCCACGATCAGCGCGATGGCGCCGCCCCCGACCTCGAGCATCCTGCCGAGCGAGGTCTTGATGCCGACCGCGGCGATCGAGATCAGCAGCGCCCAGCGGGACAGCTGCCCGGCAAGCGCCGAGACCGGCTGCGGGATCAGCCCGGCGCTGTTCAGCGCCGCCAGCGCCAGGAAGCCCAGCACGAAGCCCGGCAAGAGCGGCGGCGCCTTGCCGCCCCTGGCATCGGCCAGCCCGCGCGCCCGGATCGCCAGCGAGAAGCACAGCACCACCGGCGCCAGCATCGAGACGCGGATCAGCTTGACCAGCGTCGCGGTCTCGCCGGCCTCGGGGCCGATGGAAAAGCCGGCGCCGACCACCTGGGCCACGTCGTGGATGGTGCCGCCCAAAAAGACGCCGCTGTCGCGCGCCGTGAAGCCGAAGGCGTTCGACAGCATCGGGTAGAGCACCATGGCCAGGGTCGAGAGCACGGTGACCGAGAGCACGGTGAAGACCAGGTCGCGCTCGGATTTCTCGTGCCGGGGCAGGACCGCGGCGATGGCCATGGCCGCCGAGGCGCCGCAGATCGCCACCGCGCCGCCGGTCAGCAGCGCGAAGCGCCAGCCGCGGCCGACGAGGCGGGTGGCGAGGAGCGCGAAGAGGATGGTCAGCACCACCCCCGCGACCACCAGCGCGATGGCGCGCGGCCCCAGCCCGCTCAGCATCTCGACCGAGATCCGCGCGCCCAGAAGCGCCACCCCGAGCCGCAGCACGGTGCGGGCGGTGAAGGCGATGCCGGGCGCGGTGCGGGTGCCCTCCTCGGCCAGGAAGTTCAGCGCCAGGCCCAGAAGCAGCGCCAGCAGCATGGCCGGGGCGCCGTAATGGTCCGACAGGAACTGCGCCGTGGCCGCGACCAGCGCCGAGACCGCGAAGCCCGGGAAGGCCTCGCCGAGCAGGCTGCGCGAAGGGATCAGGGTGGTCATCATCGTCGTCACCGGGATGCGGGGATGGGGCCGGGGCGGGGGCCGCGCCGGGTCGTCGTCGGAAGGGCGTCATGCGCCCCGGGAGAGGGCCTCATGGGCGGATGTGTCCGGCGGTCCTGCGGTCCTTCCCGGCCGCCGAGGGGGGCGCTGCCCCCTCGCGCTTGCCCGGCCCCTCGACGGGGCCCGGCAAGCGCCCCCCGGAGTATTTGGGAAACGGTGAAAGCCGGGGGGCGCCGGCGCCCTGCGCCGCCTTTCCGCGTCAGGCCGCGCCCTTTTGCGGGCGCATGTCGGCCGGGTCGATGCCGGCCACCACCACCGGCTTCTTCATCGCGTCGCGGCGGAAGGGCTCGCCCAGCTCCTGGTTCAAGAGCACCTCGATGAAGGTGGTCTCGCCGTCCCGCATCTGCCGCTCGACCGCCTCGTGCAGGGCCGCGGTCAGCTCCTCCTGCGACTTGACCTGCACGCCGGCGAGCCCGCAGGCCCGGGCGATGCCGGCATAGGAGGTGTCGCGGTCGAGCTCGGTGCCGACGAAGTTGTTGTCGTACCACAGCGTCGTGTTGCGCTTTTCCGCGCCCCATTGGTAGTTGCGGAAGATCACCATGGTGATCGCCGGCCAGTCCGCGCGCCCGCAGGCGGTCATCTCGTTCATCGAGATGCCGAAGGCGCCGTCGCCGGCAAAGCCGATCACCGGCACCTCGGGATTGCCGATCTTGGCGCCCAGGATCGCCGGGAAGCCGTAGCCGCAGGGACCGAAGAGGCCCGGCGCCAGGTATTTGCGCCCGGCCTCGAAGCTTGGATAGGCATTGCCGATGGCGCAGTTGTTGCCGATGTCCGAGCTGACGATCGCCTCCTTCGGCACCGCCTGCATGATCGCCCGCCAGGCCTGGCGCGGGCTCATCAGCCCGGCGTCGCGGACCCGCGCCTCGGCGTTCCATTCGGTGCCCGGATCATCCTCCTCGTGGTCGAGGCTCGAAAGCTCCTGCGCCCAGCGGGACTTGGTCTGCGCGATGAGATCCTTGCGTTCCTGCCGCCCGGCATCGCCCGCCGCGGGGGCAAGCTGCGCCAGGATGCCGCGCGCCACCTTGGCCGCATCGCCCTGGATGCCCACCGTGACCTTCTTGGTCAGCCCGATGCGGTCGGCATTGATGTCGACCTGGATGATCCTGGCCTGCTTCGGCCAGTAGTCGATGCCGTAGCCCGGCAGGGTCGAGAACGGGTTCAATCGCGTCCCCAGCGCCAGCACCACATCGGCCTTCTGGATGATCTCCATCCCGGCCTTCGAGCCGTTGTAGCCCAGCGGCCCCATGGCCAGCGGGTGGCTGCCCGGGAAGCTGTCATTGTGCTGGTAATTGCTGCAGACCGGCGCATCCAGCCGCTCGGCCAGCTTCACCAGGTCCGGGATCGCCCCCGACAGCACCACCCCGGCGCCCGACAGGATGACCGGGAATTTTGCCTCGCTGAGCAGCCTTGCCGCCTCGGCCACCGCCTGCTCGCCGCCCGCGGGCCGCTCGAAGGCCACCACCTGCGGCAGTTCCACGTCGATCACCTGGGTCCAGAAGTCGCGCGGGATGTTGATCTGCGCCGGGGCCGAGTTGCGCCAGGCTTGCATGATCACCCGGTTCAGCACCTCGGGGATGCGGCTCGCGTCGCGCACCTCCTCCTGGTAGCAGACGCAATCGGCAAAGAGCCGCATCTGCTCCATCTCCTGGAAGCCGCCCTGGCCGATGGTCCGGTTCGCCGCCTGAGGCGTCACCAGCAGAAGCGGCGTGTGGTTCCAGTAGGCGGTCTTCACCGGCGTCACGAAGCCCGTCACCCCCGGCCCGTTCTGCGCGATCGCCATCGACATCTTGCCGGTCGAGCGCGTGAACCCGTCCGCCATCAGACCCGCATTCGTCTCATGCGCGCAGTCCCAGAACCTGATCCCAGCCTTCGGAAACAGATCCGACACAGGCATCATCGCAGAGCCGATGATCCCGAAAGCATGCTCGATCCCGTGAAGCTGCAATACCTTAACAAAAGATTCCTCAGTCGTCATTCGCATGGCTGTTTCCTCGTCCTTCAGGCGGCTTTGTCGATACCGGGGCGGGGTCCCGCGCCGGTTTCGGCGCGACGGTCGTCAAGGACCATGCGCGCCAGCTTGGCGCCGATCATCATCGCGGGCGCATTGGTGTTGCCCGAGACGATCTCGGGCATGATCGAGCAATCGGCCACCCGCAGGCCGCGGATGCCGCGCACCCGCAGGCGCGGGTCCACCACGGCGCGCGCGTCCGCGCCCATGCGGCAGGTGCCGGTCGGGTGGTAGATCGTGGTCGAGTTCATCCGCGCCCAGGCCAGCACCTCGTCATAGCCCTGCACCTCGGCGGTCGGCCGGAACTCCTCGGAAATGGCGGATTTCAGCGGCTCGGTGCGCGCCAGCTTGCGGGCGATCTCGATGCCGGCGACCAGCGTGTCGCGGTCGGTCTGGGTGGCCAGGTAGTTCGGCTCGATCAGCGGCGCCTCCAGCGGATCGGCCGAGCGCAGCGTGATGGTGCCGCGGCTTTCCGGGCGCAGCTGGCAGACCGATTGCGTGAAGGCCGAGAAGGGATGCACCCCCTCGCCGGGGCTGTCGGCAGACCAGGGCTGGATGTGGAACTGGATGTCGGGCGTCGCCAGCCCCGGCCGGGTGCGCAGGAAGCCGAAGACCAGGCTGGCCGCCATGGTCATCGGTCCGCTGCGGAACA
The DNA here is from genome assembly GCF_000518925.1 of Paracoccus sp. J39. Lineage (NCBI taxonomy): Bacteria > Pseudomonadati > Pseudomonadota > Alphaproteobacteria > Rhodobacterales > Paracoccaceae > Paracoccus > Paracoccus sp. J39. The sequence goes on from NZ_JAEN01000008.1 coordinate 4,703, forward strand.
GCGCGTATTCCAGCCCGATCCGCGCCTTGTTCATCAGGCTGCGCACCTCGTCGTTCAGCGTCGCCTCGCGGCATTTGAACACCAGCCGGGCCTGCAGATGGTCCTGCAGGTTGCGGCCGACCTCGGGCGCGTCATGGGCGACCGCGATGCCGTGGTCGCGCAGGTGCTCGGCGTCGCCCACGCCCGAGAGCATCAGGATCTGCGGCGAGCCGATGGCGCCGGCACACAGGATCACCTCGCGCGCGGCGCGGATCACCTGGCGCCTGCCGTCGGGGCGCCGGATCTCGACCCCGGTAGCGCGGCCCTGCTCGATCACCACGCGGCGCACCTGGGCGTTGGTGACGACCCGCAGGTTCTGCCGGTGCCGGATCGGCTTGAGGAAGGCGACCGCCGCCGAGCAGCGCCGGCCCTTGTCCACGGTCAGCTGGAAATGGCCGACGCCGTCCTGCACCGGGCCGTTGTAATCGGGGTTGTAGGGGATGCCGTTGGCCTTGGCCGCCTCGATCCACAATTCGCAGATGCGCCGGCGCAGGCGCGGGTCCGAGACCTGCAAGGCGCCATGCGTGCCGCGCCCCTCGCCCTCGCCGCGCTGAAAGGTTTCCAGCTCCTCGAAGATCGGGCCGACCTCGCGCCAGGACCAGCCCTCGTTGCCCATCTGCGCCCAGCGGTCGTAATCCTCGCGCTGGCCGCGGACATAGAGCAGCCCGTTCAGCGACGAGGACCCGCCCAGAACCTTGCCGCGCGGCCAGTGCAGCGAACGGCCGTTCAGGCCCGGATCGGGCTCGGTCTCGTAGCACCAGTCGAAGTCCGGGTTATGCATGGTGCGGAAATAGCCGACCGGGATATGGATCCAGGGGCTCGAGTCGCGGTTGCCAGCTTCCAGCAGGGTGACGCGGATCGCGGGATCGGCGGACAGCCGGTTGGCGACGACGCAGCCCGCCGAACCCGCGCCCACGACCACATAATCCGGCAACTCTGATTCATGGCTCATGATTTCATCCCTTGCGGGGCGGTTGCGCCCCCGAATTCCTGAAGGTCGCGGGCGGCCCGGGGCGGGCCGCCCGGCATGTGCTCAGCGGCGCTCGCGCCGGCCGATGAGAATGGCGCAGAGCATCGAGACCAGCCCGGCAAAGACCACATAGGCGCAAAGCCAGAAGGGATCGTTGTCGTTCGCCGCCATCAGCCAGGTGGCGATCATCGGCGTGATGCCCGAGGCGAAGATGCCCGAGAACTGGTAGACGAAGGACACGCCGGTATAGCGCACGCTGGGATCGAACAGGTCCGAGAACAGCGCCGCCTCGGGGCCGTAGCACATCGGGTAGACGATGCCGAAGGGCAGCACGATGCCCAGCACCACCAGCAGCGGATCGCCCGAGGACATCAGCGCGAAGGCCGGGAACACGCTCAGCGCCAGCAGGGCCGAGCCCATCGCATAGGTCCGCGGCCGCCCGACCCGGTCCGACAGTCGGCCGAAGAACGGGATGCAGACCACCATCACGATGGCCGCGCCGCAGACCGTCCACAGCGCGAAGGACCGCTCCATCCCCACATATTTCGTGAGGTAGAGGATCGAGAACACCGCAAAGACATTGAAGAACACGCCGTCGATATAGCGCGCACCCATGCCCAGCGTGACATTGCCCGGATAGCGCTTGATCATGTCGACGAAGGGCAGGCCTTGGTCCTTGGCCCGCGATGCCGCCTTGGCCTTCTTGAACTCGGGGCTTTCGCCGATATTGCTGCGGATCCAGGTGCCCAGCAGCACCAGCACGATCGAGGCGACGAAAGCGGTGCGCCAGCCCCAGGCCATGAAGGCCTCGTCTGGCAGCATGGTCAAGAGCGCCATCACGCCCGAGGCCATGAACAGGCCCAGCGACAGGCCGATCTGCGGGATCGAGGCGTAGAAGCCGCGCTTGTGCTCGGGCGCGAATTCATAGGCCATCAGCACCGCCCCGCCCCATTCGCCGCCGATGCCGATGCCCTGCGCCACCCGCAGCAGCAAAAGCAGGATCGGCGCCAGGATGCCGATCTGGTCATAGGTCGGCAAAAGGCCGATCAGCACGGTGGCGCCGCCCATCAGCAACAGCGTGATGACCAGCATGGTCTTGCGGCCGATGCGGTCGCCGAAATGGCCGAAGACCAGCCCGCCCAGCGGCCGGGCGACGAAGCCCACCGCGAAGGTCGCATAGGCCAGCAGCACCGAGATCGTCGGGTCGTCGGCCGGAAAATACAGCTTGTTGAAGACGATGCCGGCGACGACGCCGTAAAGAAAGAAATCGTACCACTCGATGGTCGATCCCACGAGGCTTGCGAAGACCACCTTCTTGACATCGTGCTCCCGGTCGCCAAACGCGTTGGCGCCAGCGGTTGTGACCGCCATGACATCCTCCCTGATGCTGCGACGTTGTTCGATTGTTCAGCTGTGCCCCGGCAAACTCCTCCTTTTGCCGGCGGACCCACGTTGCCCCAGCCTGCCGAGTCATGTCAAAGCATTTTTGGTAGTCATGCTCTCATTTTTACATATCCATGTTTCACAGCCGGCGGTTGGAGCGGCGCCGGCAACCATGTAGAGTCGGGTCGGGTAAACGACGGAAACAGCCGATCATGACGAGTATCCAGGACAAGTCCGCCCTGCCGCCGAGCTTCCGGAATCTGCAGATTCTCGAGGTTCTTGCCAGCGAGGGCCGGCCCCTGACCGCGACCGAGATCAACGCCTCGCTGAACCTGCCGGTGCCGACCATCCACCGGCTGGTCGGCAATCTGGAAGCCGAGGGGTTCCTGAGCCGCGACATCGACGGGCGCAGCTATCAGCCGGGGCCGAAGCTGCGGCAGATGATGCAGGGCGTGATCCGCTTCTGGCACCAGAACCTGCCGCAGCGCGACGTGTTGATTCGGCTGAACCAGCGCCTGGGCGAGACCTGCAACCTGTCGATCCCCGACGGCGACGCGATGCTCTATATCGACCGGGTCGAGACGCATTGGCCGCTGCGCATCCAGCTTCACATCGGCTCGCGCGTGCCGCTGCACGCCACGGCGGCGGGCAAGCTCGCCCTGTCGCAGATCAACGACGGCAGGCTGGAACGCTATCTGAAACGCGCCGAGCTGCGGGCCTATACGGCGCAGACGCTCACCGATCCGGACCGGCTGCGCGAGGAGCTGCGCCAGATCCGGCAGCAGGGCTATTCGACCGATACCGGGGAATTCGTGCCCGGCATGATCGCCATGGCCGTGCCGGTGCTGGACCGCTCGGGGCAGATGATCGCCACCGTGTCCTTCCACGCGCCGGTGCAGCGGCTGACCCTGGACGAGGGGCTGAAATACCTGCCCGACCTGCGCGCGGCGGCCGAGGAACTGGCCGAGCTGATGTGAGGGGCGTCAGGGCCGGATCATCTCGGCGGCGATGCCGGTGCTGGTGCGCATGATCAGCTCCAGCTCGGCGCGGCTGCGGATCATGAAATCGGCATCCGGGCGCCCGATCGCCTCGACGATGGCCTGCCCGGCCGAAATGCCGATCTGCTGCGCCGGGATCCGCACCGTGGTCAGCGCCGGCTCCATCTGCGCCGAGCCGGCGAAATCGCCGATGCCGATCACCGACAGGCTGGCAGGGATCGCGATCCCCAGCCGGGCCGCGGCATAGATGGCCCCCTGCGCGATCACGTCATTGGCGCAAAGCAGGGCGCTCGGCCGGTCCTCGCCGGCCAGCAGCTCCAGGCAGGCGGCCTTGGCCTGGGCGATGCTGTAGGGCACCTCGACCTGCCAGCGGTCCTGCAATTCGATCCCGGCGGCGCGGAACACCGCCGTCGCCGCCGTCTTGCGGTCCCGCGCCCGGTCGTTGTCGAAAGTGGCGGGAAAGACCATGCCGATGCGGCGATGCCCCAGCGCCACCAGATGCTCGGCCGCCAGCCGCCCCGCCTCGCGATTGTCGACGCCGATGCAGGGCAGCGGCGAATCCGCCAGGTAGTTCCAGATCGCCAGCAGCGGCACGCGCTGTTCCGCGATCAGCCGGAAGGTGCCGGGGCTGTGGTCCAGCCCGACCACCGCCAGCGCATCGACCCGGTGCTCCAGCAGCTTGCGGACCAGCCGGTATTCGCTGTCCAGGTCGTAGCCATGCGAGGCCAGCAGCAGGGTAAAGCCCTGCGCGCTGACCGTGTCGTTGAAGGCCTGCACCACCTCGGCGAAGATGGTATTGGCGACGGTCGGCACCACCAGCCCGATGGTGGCGCTGCGCTTGCCGTGCATGGCCTGCGCGGCGCGGTTGCGGATATAGCCGGATTTCTCGACCGCCAGCTCGACCTTCTTGCGGGTCGCCGGATGCACCAGGTCGGGGTGATTCATCACCCGCGACACCGTGGCAGGTGAAACGCCTGCAAGCTTTGCTACGAAAACGATATCTGGCTTAATCATCGGATTTTCCGGATATAATTTTATCAATCATGGGAGTTAATGAAAACATTTGCAAGACTGTTTTCATCGCCTAAGGTCGAAGATCACGGCAAGAGGAAGCCGTGCCAGACCAACATTGCAGACATGGTGAGACCCGGTTTCCCGGGCCGCTGATCCATTCACCTTCCCGGCGGGCAGCCTGCCGGGAACCGGAGCAAGTGACAGGTATGAACATCTCGAACGATATTCTCTCGGTCGACGCGGCGATGGCGCGGGCCCGCAAGGCGCAGGCCGGATACGAGGCGCGGGGCAGCCAGCGCCGCTATGACCGCGCCGCCCTGGCCGCCGGCTGGGCGATCATGCAGCCCGAGCGCAACCGGCAACTGGCCGAACTGGCGGTCCGCAGCACCGGGCTTGGCAATGTCGCCGACAAGATCGTCAAGAACCACCGCAAGACCCTGGGCCTTTTGCGCGACATCCGCGGCGTGGCCACGCATGGCATCCTGTCCGACGACCCCGAGACCGGCATCACCGAGATCGCCCGGCCCATCGGCGTGATCGGCGCGGTGGTGCCCTCGACCAACCCGGCGGCGACGCCCGCGAACAACATCATCAACGCGCTGAAATGCGGCAATGCCATCCTGCTGTCGCCCTCGCCCAAGGGCGTGGCCTGCTGCGAGATGCTGCTGGGCTTCATCCACGCCGAATTCGACCGCATCGGCGAGGATCGCGACCTCGTGCAGATGCTGCCGGGCCAGGGCAGCAAGGCCAAGACCCAGCGCCTGCTGGAGACCGCCGACCTGGTGGTGGTGACCGGCAGCCAGGACAACGTGCGCCGCGCCTATGAAAGCGGTACCCCAGCCATCGGCGTCGGCGCCGGCAATGTCGCGGTGATCGTGGACGAAACCGCCGACCTGGCGGCGGCGGCCGGAAAGATCGCCGCCTCGAAGACCTTCGACAACGCCACCTCCTGCTCGTCGGAAAACGCGCTGATCGTGGTCGATGCGGTCTACGACGCCTTCCTGGCCGCGCTGGCGGCCGAGGGCGGCGCGGTGCTGCCGCCGTCCGAGGCGCCGGGCATCGTCGCCCGGCTCTGGCAGGACGGGCACATGAACCGCGAGATCATCGCCCAGGATGCCGAGGTGATGATCGACAGGCTGGGACTGGCCGGCAAGGTCCCGACCGGCACCCGTCTGATCGCGGTCGAGACCGAAGGCATCGGTCCCGATCATCCGCTGTCGGGTGAAAAGCTCAGCCGCATCGCCGCGCTCTACCGCGCCCGCGATTTCGGCCATGCGGCGGAACTGGCGCGGCGCATCCTGCTGCATCAGGGCGCCGGCCATTCGGTCGGGCTGCATTCGCGCGACACCGGCCGCCCGCTCTGGCTGGGCCGCGAATTGCCGGTCTGCCGGGTCATCGTCAATCAGGCGCATTGCTTCGCCACCGGCGGCGCCTTCGACAACGGGCTGCCCTTTTCGCTGTCGATGGGCTGCGGCAGCTGGGGCGGCAATTCCATCGACGCCAACCTGAACTGGCGGCATTTCATGCAGCGCACCCGCGTCGTGCGTCCGATCCCGCCACGCGAGCCGGCGCTGGACGAGATCTTTGGCGATTACTGGCAGGAGGTCGGGCAATGAGGCTGGACCCGCACCACCCGCCGCAAGGCACCGTCCGCGACTGGCTCGACATCCGCGCCGCCGAGCGGGGCGATACCACCAGCCACATTTTCCCCGGCGACGGCGGCGCGCTGACCTGGCGCGAACTGCGGGACGAGGCCGCCCGCATCGCCGGGCACTTGGCCGGGCTGGGCCTGTCGCTTGGCGACAGCGTGGCGCTGATGATGCCCAACGGCCGCAATGCGGTGCTGGGCCTGTTCGGCGCGCTCTACGGCGGCTTTCGCGCCACGTTGATCAACCTGGTCGCCGGGGCCGAGGCCGTCGGCTATGCGCTGTCGCATTCCGGCGCCCGGGCGCTGCTGCTGGATCCGGGCCAGCGCGGGCTGCTCGACAGCGCGCTGGCCGCCCATCCCGCCGAGCCCATGGTCATCGAGGCCGGGGACGGCTTCCGCTGGCCCGCCGGCTGCGAACCGGCGGCACCGCATCCGCATGGCGCCGGGCACGACGCGCTGCTGATGTATACCTCGGGCACCACCGGCCGGCCCAAGGGCGTGCTGCACAGCCATGCCAGCCTGCTGGCCGGCGGCTGGACCACCGCGCTGGCGCATGAGCTTTGCCCCGAGGACCGGGCGCTCTGCGTGCTGCCGATCTATCACATCAACGGGCTTTGCGTGACCATCCTGGCGCCGCTGCTCTCGGGCGGCTCGGTGGTGGTCTGCGAGCGTTTCTCGGCCAGCCAGTTCTGGGGCCTCTGCGAGCGGCACGGGGCCAGCTGGTTCTCGGTCGTGCCGACGATCATCTCGCATCTGCTGCATGGCGAGGGCGCGCCGTCGCCCGAGGCCCGGGCGCGGCTGCGCTTCGGCCGCTCGGCCTCGGCGGCGCTGGCGCCCGAGGTGCAGGCGGGTTTCGAGCGCCGCTTCGGCATTCCCATCGTCGAGACCATGGGCCTGACCGAGACGGCGGCGCAGATCCTGTCGAACCCGCTGCCGCCGGGTCCGCGCAAGATCGGCTCGCCCGGCCGGGCAGTGGGCAACCAGGTGGCGATCCTGTCGCCCGACCTGCGCCCGCTGCCACCCGGAGCCGAGGGCGAGATCGCAGTGCGCGGGCCCAATGTCATGCGCGGCTATCTGGGCGATCCGGTCGCGACCGCCGCCGCGCTGACCGCGGACGGCTGGCTGCGCACCGGCGACCTGGGCCGGATGGACGCGGAGGGCTACGTCTTCGTCACCGGCCGCCTGAAGGAGCTGATCATCAAGGGCGGCGAAAACATCGCCCCGCGCGAGATCGACGAGGCGCTTTACACCCATCCCGACGTGATCGAGGCCGCGGCCTTTGCCCGCAAATGCGCCCGCTATGGCGAGCGGGTCGAGGCGGCCGTCACCCTGCGCCCCGGCTCGGCGCTGCAGCCGCCCGAGCTGATCTCGATCTGCCAGCAGCGGCTGGGGGCGTTCAAGTCGCCCGAGGTGATCCACTTGATGGCCGAACTGCCCAAGGGCCCCTCGGGCAAGATCCAGCGCCTGAAGCTGGCGCAACTGACGCAATAGCGTCCAAAGAGGCAGGAAGGAGGTGTGATTCCCAAGAACCCGGCCCGGCGCCAAAAGCCCGAAGACCCGTCGGAGGAGGGCGGGACTTCAACAGGGGACCGCGCAACGGGCCGCAAACGGACGTGCCAACACATCCAGCATAATCCAGGGAGGAGACATGCTAAGGCTTACCCGATTCAGGACGACGGACCGGGTTCTGTTCGTCATCTGCCTGATGTATCTGGTCACCTATATCGACCGGGTGAACATCAGCACCGCCGCCCCCGCCATGCAGGCCGAACTGGGCCTGACGAATTTCGAGCTGGGGCTGGCGTTTTCCGCTTTCGCCTATCCCTATGCGCTGTTCCAGATCCTGGGCGGCCGTCTGGGCGACCGGCTGGGGCCGCACAAGACGCTGATCATCTGCGGCACGGTCTGGTCGGCCGCGACGGTGATGATCGGCTTCGTCGAGGGCGCGGTCTCGCTGATCATCGCGCGCGTGCTTCTGGGCATGGGCGAGGGCTCGGCCTTCCCGACCGCCACCCGGGCGCTGTCGAACTGGATGCCGGCCGAAAAGCGCGGCTTCGCGCAGGGCATCACCCATGCCTTCGCGCGCTTCGGAAACGCGCTGACCCCGCCGCTGATCGCCTTCCTGATCATCGCGCTGTCCTGGCGCGAGGCCTTCATCATCGTCGGCCTGATCAGCTTTCTATGGGTGGCGCTGTGGTGGTGGTATTTCCGCGACGATCCCCGCAGCCACAAGGGCATCACGCCCGAAGAGCTGGAGGCCCTGCCCGACCAGAAGATCGTGGGCGAGCGCAAGACCCTGCCCTGGGGCCGGCTGCTCAAGCGCATGTTGCCGGTGACGATCACCGATTTCTGCTATGGCTGGACGCTGTGGCTGTTCCTGAACTGGATCCCGTCCTATTTCCTGCACCAGCACGAGCTGGACCTGAAGAAATCCGCCATCTTCGCCGCCGGCGTCTTCCTGGCCGGGGTGGTGGGCGACCTGGCGGGCGGCTGGCTCAGCGACGGCATCCTGCGCCGCACCGGCAACGTGACGCTGGCGCGGATCAGTGTCATCATCCTGGGCTTCCTTGGCGCCTTCGCCTGCATGCTGCCGGTGATGTTCTCGACCGATCTGGTCACCGTGGCGATCAGCCTCAGCGCGGCCTTCTTCTTCGCCGAGCTGATCGTGGCGCCGATCTGGGCCACGCCGATGGATATCGCGCCGCAATATTCCGGCACCGCCAGCGGCTTCATGAACTTCGGCTTCGGGCTGGCCGGGATGATCTCGCCCATCGTCTTCGGGCTGATCATCGACCTGACCGGGCGCTGGGACCTGCCCTTCGCGGCCTCGCTGGTCCTGCTGCTGGTGGGCGCGGCCTGCGCGCTGCTGATCCGCCCGGACCGCCCGTTCCGCGACGATCCCGCCGATGACGACGAAGGTCTCGGATGCGATCCGCAGCTGGCCGCCGCGGTGTCGAAATGACGAAAGGGGCCTGCCCTGGCGGCAGGCCCCTTTTCCCGGCCGGCCGTCAGGCCAGATGGCAGGCGACCGCCTGCCCGGCGGCGACTTCGCGCAGGGCCGGCATCCGCTGCCGGCAATCCTCGACCGCGATCGGGCAGCGCGAGGCGAAGCGGCAGCCCTTGGGCAGGTTGACCGGGCTGGGCGGGTCGCCCTGCAGCCGCGCGCCGCCGCCCCGCCGCCGATGCTCGGGCGCAAGCGAGGGCGCGGCGGCGATCAGCGCCTGGGTATAGGGATGGCGCGGCGCGGCGAAGATCTGCGCCGCCGGCGCCTTTTCCACGATCTGGCCCAGATACATCACCGCGATCTCGTCGCAGATATGGCGCACGACGCCGAGGTCGTGGCTGATGAACAGATAGGTCAGCCCGGTCTCGCGCTGCAGGCGGCGGATCAGGTTCAGGACCTGCGCCTGCACCGCCACGTCCAGCGCCGAGACCGGCTCGTCGAAGACGATCAGGTCGGGCTTGGTCGCCAAGGCTCGCGCCAGCCCGATGCGCTGTCGCTGCCCGCCGGAGAACTGGTGCGGGTAAAGCGATTTCAGCTCGGGGCGCAAGCCCACCTGGGTCAGCAGCTCCTCGACCCGCGCGTCGCGGCCGGAGGGCTCGCCCAGACCCAGCAGGTCCATGGGCTGGCGGATGATCCGCCCGACCCGGTCGCGCGGATTGAGCGACGAGAACGGGTCCTGGAACACCATTTGGAAGCGCGGCCGGGCGCGGCGCAGCGCCTCGCCCTCGATGCGGCTGACGGGCGTGCCGTCCAGGTCGATCTCGCCGCCGGTGATCGGGGCAAGGCGCATCACCGCCAGCGCCGTGGTGGTCTTGCCCGAGCCGGATTCGCCGACGATGCCCAGCGTCTGGCCGCGTTGGATGTCGAAGCTGACCCCGTCCACCGCATGGACGGTGCCGCCCTTCGCGGTGGGGAAATGCACCTTGAGGTCGCGGACGGAAAGAAGCTGGGTCATGCCGGGACCTCGCGGGATTCAAGCTGGATGCAGGCGGCCGAGTGATCGCCGGTCATGGCGATATGGCGGGGCTGGGCGGCGCGGCAGGCTTCGACGGCCAGCGGGCAGCGCGGCGCGAAGGCGCAGCCGCGCCCCAGGTCGGTCAGCGCCGGCACGATGCCGGGGATTTCCGGCAGATCGGCATCCGGGTCGGCATCGACGCGCGGGATGCTGGCCAAGAGGCCGCGCGTATAGGGATGGCCGGGGTTATCCAGCACCGCGTCGGCCGGGCCGCGCTCGATGACGCGGCCGGCATACATCACCGCGACCTTGTCGGCCATTTCCGCCACCGCGCCCATGTCATGGGTGATCAGGACGATGGCGGTGCCGGTCTTTTGCCGCAGCTCGTCCAGCAGGCCGAATATCTGCGCCTGCACGGTCACGTCCAGCGCCGTCGTCGGCTCGTCCGCGATCAGCAGCTTCGGCTCGCAGGACAGCGCCATGGCGATCATCACCCGCTGGCGCATACCGCCGGAAAGCTGGTGCGGATAGGCGCGGGCGCGCAGTTCCGGCTCGGGGATGCCGACGGCGCGCAGCATGTCGACGGCGCGGGCGAAGGCGGCCTTCGGGCTGACCTTCTGGTGCAGCCGCACCGCCTCGGCGATCTGCTCGCCGCAGGTGAAGACCGGATTGAGCGAGGTCATCGGCTCCTGGAAGATCATGGCGATGTCGCCGCCGCGGATTTTGCGCATCTCGGACTGGCGCAGCTTGGTCAGGTCGCGGCCCTGGAACAGGATGCTGCCGCCGACCACCTTGCCGGGGGGCGAGGGGATCAGGCCCAGCACCGACAGCGCGGTCATGCTCTTGCCGCAGCCGGATTCGCCGACGATGGCCAGCAGCTCGCCCGGGGCGACGCTGAAGGACACGTCGTCCAGCACATGGGCCACGCCGCGCCTTGTGGTGAAATCGACCTTGAGGTTGCGGATGTCCAGAACGGGTTCGGTCATGGCTCAGCGCTCCCTCATCCGGGGGTTGAACGCATCGTTCAGCCCGTCGCCGACCAGGCTGACGCCCAGCACGGTCAGGAAGATCATCGCGCCGGGCAGCGTCACCACCCACCAGGCGTCCAGCAGGTATTCCCGGCCCGAGCCGATCATCAGCCCCCAGGACATGACGTTGGGGTCCGACAGGCCAAGGAAGCTGAGCCCGGCCTCGAACAGGATCGCCATGCCGATGGTCAGCGTGGCCGAGACGATCAGCGGCGGCAGGGCGTTGGGCAGGATGACGCGCCAGATGATGTTGCCGTCGCCGGCGCCGATGGCACGCATGGCGCTGACATATTCCAGCGTGCGGATGCGGCGGAACTCGGACCGGGTTAGCCGCGCGGTCTGCGGCCAGCTGACGATGCCGATGGCCAGCGCCACGTTGACCAGCGTCGGCTGGAACAGCGTCACCACGACCATGGCGAACAGCAAGGGCGGCAGCACCTGGAAGAACTCGGTCACGCGCATCAGCATGTCGTCGACCAAGCCGCCGTAGAAGCCGGCATAGGCGCCGATCAGCACCCCGATCAGCATGGTGATCGCTGCGGCGGCAAAGCCCACCGCCAGCGTGGCGCGGCCGCCCGCGATCAGCCCGGCCAGGATGTCGCGGCCCAGGTTGTCGGTGCCCAGAGGAATGGTCGCCTCTTCGCCGGGCGGCGTCAGCGGCGCCCAGACGATCTCGAACGGATCGACCTGGTAGATATGAGGTCCGGCGAAGGTCATTCCCATGACCAGGATCAGCAGCGCCAGGCCCAGCATGGCCGAGGGGCTGCGGCGAAAGATGTCCCAGGCTTCGGCCATGGGACCGCGGGCGGCTGGAACCGTGGTTCTGGCGGGCGCGGTCATGTCTCAGCGACCTCCGGCAAGGCGCGGGTCCAGCAGGCGCGACACGAAGTCGGTCAGCAGGTTCGCGATGATGACGATCAGGGTGGAGAAGAACAGGATGCCCAGCACGGTCGGATAGTCGCGCGCCAGGATCGACTGGAAGGCCAGCGTGCCAAGGCCGGGCCAGCTGAACACCGTCTCGACCAGCACCGCGCCCGAGATGATGGCGCCGAACTGCATCCCCGCGACGGTGACGACGGGCAGAAGCGCGTTGCGGAAGGCGTGGCGGCCGAAGACCTGCCGCTCGCTGACGCCCTTGGCGCGGGCGGTGCGGATATAGTCGGCGCCCAGCACCTCCAGCATCGAGGCGCGGGTCAGCCGGCTGTATTGCGCCAGATAGACCAGCCCCAGCGTCAGCGCCGGCAGCACAAGATGATGGGCGATGTCCAGCGCGCGGACCAGCGGGCCGCCCTGTTTCACCACGTCGATCATGCCGGCGATGGGAAACAGCGGGATGGTGGCGCCGAACAGGATCACCAGCATCAGCCCGGTCCAGAACACCGGCGCCGAATAGCCGATCAGCGACAGCACCGTGACCAGCGCCGAGGCGATGCCGCGCGGGTTGCGCGAGGCGAGCATCCCCAGCCGCGTGCCGACGACCAGCGCGAAACCCAGCGCGGTCGCCACCAGCAGCAGCGTCGGTCCCAGCCGCGACAGGATCAGGTCGACCACCGGGCGGTTGTAGAAATAGGACATGCCCAGGTCGCCCTGCAGCGCGCGGCCCAGATACAGCGCCAGCTGGGTCGGCAGCGGCTTGTCCAGCCCATATTGCTGGCGGATCGCGGCCATGACCTCGGCGCTGGCGCCGCCCATCTCGCCGGCGATGACCTCGGCCGGGTCGCCGGGGGCGAGCTGGATCAGCAGGAAGTTCAGGACAAGGACAGCAAGGATCAGGGCGGCCGCATAAAGCAGCTGCCGCAGGATAGGTCGAAACATCGGGATTGCCTCCGCCGGTTACTGCTTCAGCCAGACCTCATCCATCGGCCCCATCGCGCCCCAGATCGAGACGGGCGGGTTCTGCACGGCCTGCGAATAGACCGTGTGATAGGGCACTTCGTTGATGAAATGGATCGGGATGTCGCTGGTGATCTGCTTGAACGCCTGGGCGTAAAGGTCCTTGCGCTTGGTCAGGTCCGGCTCGACCCCCGCTTCGTTCATCAGCTTGTCCACGCCTTCGTTGCAATATTGCTGGGTGTTGGACCAGATGATCCCCTCGCGGATGTTCGAGCACAGATAGGTCCGGTTCACCCCGATCACCGGGTCGCCCCAGTTGAACACCTGGTCCATGGTCATGTCGAAGTCATACGAGGCCACGCGCTGCGCCCAGGTCGGGAAATCGGGCGAGGCGCGCACGGCGACCTCGACCCCGGCCTTGGCCAGCGCCGCCTTGACATATTCGGCGATGGCGCGCTGCTGTTCCTCGTTGTCGGGGATGTAGTCGATGCGCAGCTTGAGCGTCTTGCCGCCCTCGCCGAAACCCGCCTCGGCCAGCAGGGCCTTGGACTTGTCAAGGTCGAAGTCGTAATGCTCGACCTCCTCGGTAAAGAAGGGGCTGCCCTGCACGACCGGCTCGATCGCGGGCTTCGACAGGCCGGAATGCAGCGCCTTGGTGATGAAATTGCGGTCGATGGCATAGGCGATGGCCTGGCGCACGCGCACATCCGACAGTCCGGGGCTTTTGGTGTTGAAGGCCAGCCAGTTCACCGGGCCGATGCCGGCATAGCCCTGATCGGTCACGGTCAGGCCGCCGGACTTCTCCAGCCGCCGAATCAGCCGGGTCGAGTCGAGCAGCGGGAACATCTGCGCCTCGCCTGATTCCAGCGCCAGCACGCCCGAGTTGGCGTCCTGGTATTGCCGGATCACGATGCGGTCCAGATAGGGCTTCCCCTCCAGGAAGAAGCCGTCATAGCGTTCAAGGATGATGTGCTGGCCCGGCTCGAAGGCAGTCACCTTGAACGGACCCGAGCCCACGGGCAGATTGTTCTTGGGGTTCGACTTGATGTCTTGGCCGTCGTCGAAGACATGCTTCGGCAGGATCGGCGTCAGCGCCGAGGACAGCACCAGCAGGATCGCCGGATGCGGCTGCTTCATGCGGATCACCACGGTCTGCGGATCGGGCGCCTCGAAGGCCTCGACCGGTTCCAGCATGCTGGAAAACGGGTGGTTCTCCTTGACCACGCCCAGCGACCAGATCACGTCATCGGCGGTGATCGGCTGGCCGTCGTGGAAGGTGGCGCCGCCGCGCAGCTTCAGGGTCAGCACCTTGCTGTCATCGCTGAATTCCCAGCTTTCGGCCAGATAGGGCTGCGGGGTGAAATCCTCGCCATAGCGCAGCAGCGTGGCGAAGATCTGCGCCGCCGGCACGCCGGTAGCGATGCCCGATTGCACGGCGGCGTTCAGGTGGCGCGGCTTCTGCACCGAGGCCACGACCAGCGTGCCGCCCTGCTGCGCCTCTTGCGCAAAAAGCGCGGGGGCGGTGGCGATCGCGGCCAGCGCCACGGCACCGGCCAGCAGGAAACGACGCGAGAAGGCGGGGGGAAGGGTCATCTGGTTCTCCGTGTTGGGCGCGCGCCGAATTCTGCGTTGACGCTGCGTCCTTATGGATCGGTCATCGGCAGGCTTTGCGGCAAATGCATTTTTGCGCCCGAATTCCTCAGAAATCCTGTGGAAGGTAGGGCCGCACGAAGGCGCGGTCGAATTCGCCGCGCATCGCCTGCATCTCGCAAGTGGCGATGATCGCTTCGCAAACCGGGGTCAGCTGCACGTCGCGCCGGGTCAGAACCCCGGCGCGCGGCGCGTCGTGTTCGCCGGCCAGCGGCAGGCGCACCAGGTCGCCGCGGGCATAGGTCTGCTTGCTCATCGGGCGGATGTTGAAGATTCCGTAGCACATGCCGGCCGCGATCAGCGCCCGCATCATGTCGGTCGAGCGCGCCGAATAGACCACGTTCGGCTTGAGGCCCCGCGTCGCGAACAGGTCCATCAGGTAGCGCCGCGACAGGTCCAGGTCCAGCACCACCAGCGGCTCGGGCGCCAGCTGCTCCAGCGTGACGAAGCGGCCGCTGGCCAGCGGATGCGCCGCCGGCAGCGCGGCATGGGGATGGCCGACGAAAAGCGGCAGGAATCGATAGGCCAGCTCGTTCATCAGCCCGTAGCAGAATGCGAAATCGGCGTCGCCCGTATCGACGGCGCGCACCACCTCCTCCCAGTTGCCCTCCATCACCTCGATCATCAGGTTCGGATAGCGTTCGCGCACCTCGCACAGGATCGTGGGCAGCAGGATCGGCGCCAGCGGCGTGAAGCAGGCGATGCGGGCGGTGCCGTCGATGCGCTGTTCAAGATCAGCGATCTTGCCGTCGAAACGCGCCTGCGCCACCAGCAGCAAGCGGATCTCGTCGATGATCTTGCGCCCGAAACTGGTCGCGGCGATCCCGCGCGAGGGCACGCGGGCAAAGACCGGCTGGCCCAGCTGCGCCTCGACATGGTCGATGGCGGCGGCGATGGACGAGGGCGAGACCGCCAGCGCCTCGGCCGCGGCGGTGATCGACTGGTGCCGCTCGGCCGCCTCGATATAGCGCAGGTGTTTCAGGGTGTAATGCATCCGACCCTCAGGAAAATAGCGGAAATCCCGCGCAATTATGCATTTCACGCAGGATGTTTGTCACGGCTAATCTGCCCGCGAAGCCGCATCTGACGGAGAAATTGCATGATCCCGACCGTTTTTTCAGCACGCCGCATCATCACCATGGACCCGTCGCGGCCCGAGGCGACGCATGTGATGGTGTCCCATGACGGGCGCATCCTTGCCGTCGGCGGCCCCGAGGAGATGCGTGGTCGCGGAGATCTGCACCACGACGACCGATTCGCGGACAAGGTGCTGATGCCCGGCTTCGTCGAGGGTCATGCCCATATGATGGAGGGCTCGGTCTGGCGCTTCACCTATCTGGGCCATTACGACCGGGTGGCCCCGGATGGCCGGCTGTGGCAGGGCATCACCAGCACCAACGCGCTGGTCCAGCGCCTGCGCGACCGCGCCGAGGAACTGGGGGACGGGCCCGTCGTCGGCTGGGGCTTCGATCCGCTTTTCGTGCCGGGCGACCGGCTGTCGCGGCTGGACCTCGACCGGGTCTCGACCACGCGGCCGGTGGTGGTGCTGCATTCCAACATGCATCTGCTGACCGCCAACAGTGTGGCGCTGGACCTGGCCGGCTATGACGAAAACACCGACGTGCCCGGCGTCATCCACACCGAGGACGGCGAATTGCACGGCGAGTTGCACGAGATGGGCGCCATGTTCCCGGTCATGCGCCGGGTCGGCGCCAGCTTCCGCGCCATGGGCGGCGATCCCGAGGCGATCTGGAACTTCGCGCGCTCGGCCTGCCGGGCGGGGGTCACCACCTCGACCGACCTGCTGAACGAGCTGGCCGAGGAGACGCTGGCCGACCTGTTCGCCACCACGGCCGAGGCCGGCTATCCCTTGCGGCTGGTGCCGATGCTGTCGGCCATGGCGCTGCCGCCCGCGGCGGTGGCGGCGCGGGCGAAGGAGCTGCGGGCGCGCTCGACCGACCGGGTGCGGCTGGGCGGGGTCAAGATCGTCACCGACGGCTCGATCCAGGGCTTTACCGCGCACCTGCTGGCCCCGGGCTATCATCGCGGCACCGACAACGGCATCTGGAACATCGCCCCCGAGGCGCTGAACGCGATGGTGGACGACCTGAACCGCCAGGGCATCCAGATGCATATCCATGTCAACGGCGACGGCGCCAGCCTGGCCGCCATCGAGGCGCTGGAGGCGGCGCTGGCCGGGCATTTCCGCCCCGACCATCGCCACACGTTGCAGCATTGCCAGATGGCCGACCGCGCCCAGCTGCGCCGCATCGCCGCGCTGCAATGCTGCGTGAACCTGTTCGCCAACCACCTGTATTATTTCGGCGACAAGCATTACGAGATCACCATCGGCCCCGAGCGCGCCTGCCGCATGAACCCCTGCGCCAGCGCGCTGGAGATGGGCATTCCGCTGGCCATCCATTCCGACGCGCCGATCACGCCGCTGGCGCCGCTGGTCACCGCCTGGTGCGCGGTCAATCGCCGAACCGACAGCGGCCGGCAGCTGGGCACCTCGGAACGCATCCCGCTGGACGCGGCGCTTTACGCCATCACCCTGGGCGCCGCCCATACGCTGAAACTGGACGCCGAACTGGGCTCGGTCGAGGTCGGCAAGCGCGCCGATTTCGCCGTGCTCGAAGACGATCCGCATGCCCTCGGCCCCGAGCGGCTACGCGAGGTCCGGGTCTGGGGCACCGTCTTCGGCGGCAGGCCGGTCGCGGCCGGGTCGTTCTGACCATGGCCGCGCCGCTGCCCGTCAACCTGCTTTGCGGCTATCTGGGCGCGGGCAAGACCACGCTGCTGAACCGGCTGCTGGACCGGCAGGACGAGCGCATCCTGGTCATGGTCAACGATTTCGGCGACATCGCGGTCGATGCGGCGCTGATCGCCGGCCGCTCGGCCGACACGATCCAGCTCAGCAACGGCTGCATCTGCTGCTCGATGGGCGGCGGGCTGTTCGACGCCTTCGAGCGGGCGCTGAGCCTTCGCGACCGGGTGGACCGGCTGGTGATCGAGGCCAGCGGCGTGGCCGAGCCGCAGCGGCTGGCCGCCTTTGCCCTTGCCGAGCCCGAGCTGGACTGCCGGGCGGTGGTGGCGGTGGTCGATCCGCAAAGCCTGGCCGAGCGGCTGGCCGATCCCCGGATCGGCAGGGTGGCGGAAAGCCAGATCCGCGGCGCCGATGCCGTGTTCCTGTCGCGCGCCGACATCGCCGGCCGCATTGCGCTGCGTCGCGCGGCGCGGCTGGTCGCCCGGCTCAACCCGCTGGCCAGCCAGCATCTGGCGGCGGACGGCGGCTTCACGCAGGCATTGGCGACGCCCCATGACGGCCGCAGCCTTACGGCCCTGGCCCCGGATCGCGACCATGGCCGGCTGTTCGCCAGCCGCATCATCGGGATTTCCCCGCCCGCGGACCGCGAAGGGCTGGCCGCAATCATCGCGCGGCATGGGCGCGCCATCCACCGCCTGAAGGGCTATGTCCAGCTGCCCGACGCGGAGCGCCCGCATCTGCTGCAGCTGGCCGCCGGCGTGCTGGCGCTGGAACCGGCCGAGGCGCCCGAAGGCATGGCCATGAACCGGCTGGTCGCCATCGCGCCGGATGCAGAGGCGTTGGCACGGCTGGCCGCCGATCTCGAAGGGTTCGGCATCTCCTCCGGCACGAACTCCTTGGCGCGCCGCTGATGCGCGCCTTCGCCGATTCCCGGCAGAAACCAGGCCAGCAGCCCGGTCAGCGTCGACGCCATGGCTCTCCGTCAGGCCGCCCAGGATCGCCGTCGCGACGAATTCCCGTCTCGGCCTGCTTGCCGGGAAGCAGCGGAGCAAGGATATCGAAAATGGTCGGGCTCGGCATCCACCGCGAACTGCCGCAGCAGGCGATGCGATGCACCGCGCCCGCCCCTTGCCGGGCAACTTGCGACGGCGGCAGTGCGTCGAAGTCGATCTTCGACATGGCCGAGGAGGATTTCGACATGACGATCCGCATCTCCGCCGCGCCTTCGGACAAGTTCACCATCTGGCGCAAGATCGGCCCGGTCAAACGCCTGCTGGTCGCGGCACCAGGCAGGCCGCATGCCGAGGTCCAGCATCCCAGCGAATTGTCGCCCGGCGATTGCCCGGCCTGCAGCGCCGGCACCCACCGGGAAAGCGGGCTTTGCGGGGCGGTCCATCAGCGCCAATGATGGCGATCTGCCGGCGCATAGGCCGATGGCGCGGGCGTGGTGCTGTTGCCGGATTTCATCCGGGCGGAACACTTGTGCAGCGGCCGATCGGGGCCGATCCTGCCCGACTGGACGCCGCCGCAGATGTCGCGCCAGTCGAATGCATGGCTCTGCAAGCCCCCGGGCAGCACGGCTCCGGCGCGATCTCGGAGACGGCGCGGGGCGTCCGCCGGATTTCCGCGGCTCGCGACCGGTCGCCACCCGGTGAAGGGCCGGGACAAGCCGCCGCGGCGAGGGTCAGAAGGAAAGGGTGAAATGCTCTCCCATATCCGGCTTGTCGCCGGTGACCTTGGACTTCGCGATCTGGTAGAGGAAGGACAGGCTGCCGCCCGTCAGCCAGACCTCGGCCTCGGCAAGGTCGAAGCGCAGAAGCTGGACATCCTCGTCCTGCCGGCCGTCCTCGAACCAGCTTGAGGCCACGGCGTTCCACAGCTCGTCAAGCTTGGCGCGGTCGTCGGACAGGGCCAGCGTGCCGTGGATCCGGGCAAAGAGCCCTTTCCCCTCGTCGCCGACCACATGCACGGCCTCCTTGCCGCCAGCGGCCAGCGAGCGGGCCAGATCCGTCCCCTTGGCGGTGATGAACCACAGCCTGCCCGCTTCGGCTTCGGCATAATGCGACATGGGCACAAGCCGCGCGTCCTGGATCAAGCCCAGCATGCCGGAGTTGATGCCGCCGAGCCGGCTCCAGAATTTCTCGACGTGGTCGTCATGATCGGTCATGCTCGCCTCCTGTTCATGCCGGTCCAACACAATGCGCCGGGAAATGTTCCTGAGGATGCATCGGGCTGGAATCTACCCAAGCCGGCGATCATGCTCATGCGATTGTTTGCCGCGAGGCTTCGCCATGCGGATCAGGGCGTGCAGGGCCAGCGCCCCGGCCAGCAGAAGCTCATGGCGGGGCGAGCCTTCCGCCGAGGCGCCGGACGCCCCATCCGTGCCGTTCCCGCCTTCGCCGTTCGGATGCGCTGTTCCGGGCGGAGGCGTGTCCGCCTTGACGGCGCCGCGCAGGCCCATGGGCTGCGGTGCGCCGGCCGTCGTGTCGCGTGCGGTCTGCTGTTCGATCTCGGCATTCAGTTCGGCGCCGGCCAGGATCACATAGGCCGACAGCCAGAGCCAGGTCAGCAGGATCACCACCCCGGCCAGCGTCCCGTAGGTTTCGGTATAGCTGCCGAAATTGCTGGCATAGAGCGAAAATCCGAAGGATGCGGCGATCCAGACGCAGACGGCCAGCGCCGCACCCAGGCTGAGCCAGCGCCATTTCGCCGCCTTGCGGGACGGGCCGAACCGATAGACCACCGCCAGCCCCAGCACCGCAAAGCCTGCAAGGATCGGCCAGGCGATCCACGAGATCGCCGCCTGCACCCTTCCGCCGAGATGCAGCAGATCGGCAGCCAGGGGCAGCACCACGATCAGGCCGATCGCGACGATCAAGCCCACCATCAGCGCCAGCGTCAAGGCGAAGCCGGTCAGGTAGAGCATCGGCAGGCTGCGCGTCTCGTCTTCGTCATAGGCGATGTTCAGCCCCTCGATCAGCGTCATCACCCCTTTCATCGCGCCGTAAACTGCGATCCCCAGGCCCGAGACCGCGACGAGCCCGGTGCCGGTCCCGCCATCGGTGACCTTGACGAGCTGGTCTCGGATGATCGCCGCGGCATCGGGGGGCAGGAAGGCGAATATCCGCTCCATCGTGCTGCCCAGATCGGTGGGATCGAGGATCAGGCCGGAAATCGCCACCAGCGCCGCGATGGCCGGGAAGATGGCGACCAGCCCATAGAAGGCGATACCTGCCGCCACCACGCCGACATGGTCTTCGGCGATTTCGGACCGGACCCGCCGGAATATCTGCCGCCAGCCGTTCCTGGGAATTTCGGCGGGAGTGTCCGCGCCATGGCCCAGATCGTCGGTTGGCCTGTCGGGAGAGATCGGCATGAAAGGCCCTTGTGAGACGCGGATGACTGAATTTCAACGCAAAGGGACGGGCGCGGATCCCTTTCCCGGAGGAACGGCCCGTGTTCGTCCCTTGCGCCGCCCGTCAGCGCGGCTGCGCGCCGCCACCCTCAAGCTCGGCAATGATGGCACCGCAGAAGGCTTCCAGGTCGTCCGGGCTGCGCGAGGTGATGATGCGCTCGTCCGATACCACCGGGCTGTCGGTCCAGATGCCGCCCGCATTCACCAGATCCGTGCGGATGGACTTGTAAGAGGTCACCTTGCGGTCCTCGACCAGATCCGCCTCGACCAGCAGCCAGGGCCCGTGGCAGATCGCCGCGACGATCTTGCCCTCGTCGTGAAAGCGCCGCACCAGATCGACCGCGCCGGCCTCGATGCGCAGCTTGTCGGGGTTGATCTGGCCGCCCGGCAGCACGATCGCGTCATAGCCCGACGCATCGACCGAGGACAAATCCAGATCGACCTGGACCCTCTGCCCCCAATCCTCGCCCTGCCAGCCTCGAATGCTTTCTCCGTCGGGCGAGGCGATCTCGACCGTCGCGCCCGCCTCGCGCAGCCGGTCGCGCGGCACTTCCAGTTCGGATTGCTCGAACCCGTCGGTGGCGAGGATGAGAATCCTGGCATCGGCCATCTTCGGCATGTCGTCGTCCTTTCCTGTTGCAGGTTTCACGCCTTCAGCAGCATGGGGACAACAACAGGGAAACGGGCAGGATGTTCCTGGCGGCCCGGCCGGCGGACCGGACAAGCCGGCCGATTGCACCGCAAGCCTTCGGCGACCGACCCTTCAGGGCCGGGTGCGGGTCAGGCTGCTTTCGCGGCCAGAAAAGACGTCTTTTGCCCGCCGATCCGGGACCGAACCGCCCGGTCGGGCGCCTGATGCGGCCTCCGGGATGGGCGAGGCCCCCCACCGGCATTGCCTCCGCCCTATCTCAAGTCGCCCCAGAGCACTTGCCAGCCCTCGTTCCCGGGGATGAAAAGCGCCTCCTGAACCTCCAGCCGGGCGGCCCTCTCTCCGAAGGTGCCGATGAAATCCTCAAGATTCATGCGGGCGCCGCCGGGGCCGAAAAACTGTATCTCCTGCTGGAAATAGCATCGGAACCCCCCGGCGTCGGGAGAGCAGGATATCTTGGTGACCGAGACCAGCTCGGATGCAAAGCCCTTTTGCCCCGTCCAGACCGCCGGCATGGTCAGGCACTCGATCCCGCGCGCCGGACTGTTGCCGATGGCCGCGACCCCCTGCAGGCAGTCGTCCTCGATCTGCGAGATCGTCGCGTTCACCTCGCGCACGCGGTCCAGCGCGAACCGGGCGATATCCTCGGCACGCGGCTCGTCCCCGCCGGGATTGCGGCTGTTGTCGGTGATGATGATCGCGCGCCACTCGGCATGTTCCAGAGCCGCCTTGTAAACCGCATCATATTCGGGCAGGCGCTGCATCGCCGCCTCGTCGAGATATTGCGCGGCAGCGGCCCGGACCGCCTCTTTCGCGCCGCGACCGGAGGGGGCATCCGCCAGCAGTTTCCGGAAAGCTTCCAGCACGGCCGGATCGCTTTCGATCATGCTGCGGCGAAGAAAGAGCGGCTGGATGCGGGGCCGGAGGTCGGCACCGAAATGCTCGTGCACCGCCTCGACGACCGGCCCAAGCGCGGCACCGATCCGCCGGGCATCCGCAAGGCCCTGCAACGAGGCCGGCAAGGTATCGACCTCGGCCATCAGCGCGGTCACGTATTCGTCGCTTATCTTCAGGGCAGGAGGCGCGATGCGATCATGCAGCTCTTGCCGCGCGTCAGGCAGGACATCCTCATCCGCGATGCGCCCGGCCAGCCGGAAAAGCTGGTCGAGGGCGCCGTCTTCCCGGCTGCCGGCGGAAAGTCCGGGCAGGTCGCGGTCGATATCGGCCCGCAGGATATCGGTGCGGATCTGACGCGCGCGAAGCGCCAGCCCCGCGTCAAGCCCGGCGATCTGCCGCGCCGAAAGCTCCCGCGCGCGATCCCGGGCCCCGGCCTTCAGCTGCTCGATCCGGGCGAGGGAAGCCGCCGTGCTGGAGAGCGCCTGCGCCTCGTCCAGCGCGGCCTCGGCCCAACGCGAGGATTCCGCCACATCGGTCAGGCGCTTGACCATTTCCCGATAGCCCCTCTGGTGCCCGATCACTTGCGCGCCGGCAAAGCCCACGTCGGCCATGCCTTGTCCCTGCTCGCAATCCTCGCGGATGAAACGGGCCAGCGCCCTGCGCTCCTCGTCGCTCAGAAGGGCGAAGGGCAGGCCGAACACCGGCTCGAACTTCGCGTCGGTGAAGGCCTCTGCCAGCTCGCGCTGCAGATTGGCGATCACCGTCCCGCGCATGTCCTTGCCTTCGGAATAGGGGGTGATCCATTCCTGCAAGACCGCGCATTGCGCCTCGCGCGAGCGCGCCGCCGCCAGCGTTCCCCCCAGCGGTTCGGGAAAGATCACCGGCGGCGTTTCGCCGGCGACGACGGCATCGGCAAGCCCGCCCTCGGACCGCTGCAAGACCAACACACTTGTCTTGGGCCCCGGCGGCGTGCCCGGCATGAGCGAGGCGGCCACGGCGAAATCGCCCGACCGGATCAGCGCCACAAGCTCAAGCCCGCCGGCCGGGGTTTCCGACACCAGATAGGCGCCGGCCTTGGCGAACGGCCCGACCGGGCCGGAACTGTGCCGCCGGACATCGTCTTGCGAAATCTCGAAGGCGCGCTGGCCAAGCGGCAGCATCAGCTGCCATCCGTTCAGCTCTCCCACCGGCGCCAGGACAAGATGCAGCTTGCTGCGCCGCTCCACGGGCAGATGCGCCGGGGCGCCGAGGCGAAGCTCGCCGAAGCCCCCGGCCTGGCCGTTCCGCAGCTCGAAATGCATGGCGATGGCGCCGTTCTGCTGTTCCGCCGTGCCGACCCAGCTGCCGGTCATGCTGTCGGGCAGGGGCGGCACAGCGGCGGGGCCGGCATAGGTCAGGCTGACCTTGTCGCAGCCGCGCATATTGACTGGGCCGCTCAGCGACTGGCCGTCGACGGCGAGGGACAGGCCGTTGATCTGGAACCGCGGGCCGCCGGGGGAAAGGCTGCCGAGCCCGGCCAGCTCCAGCCGCCCCTCGGCGCTTTGCCCGCCCAGTATCGTGCGCTGCTCGGCGGGCACGCCGCCCTGCTGGTTGGCCACATGCACCCGCGCATCCGCCGCGACGCGATCACCGTCGGTCAGGATCACCGCCTCGATCGGGTGCGACAGCGTGGTCTTGCGCTGGCCGCGGCAGATCACCTCTCCTTTCCAGCGCCCGGCCGGCGGGCCCATGGTCGGCGGCACGGGCTCGCTGTTCGCGTCCTCCAGCCGCACGGCCATCCCTTCCGCCGAGGCGCCGAGGAACCTGTCGTTCAGGGCGCAGCCCTCCATCTCGCCCTCGATGACGGCGCCGCCGTCGCGGGTCCTGCCGCTCAGCGCAAGGGCCTCGACGCCCGGCGGGCGCTCGATCCAGTCGCGCGGCTGCAGCCGGAAGCCGTCCGCGCCGCCCCGGCCCATGACCTTGTAGGCGCCCTTGAGCGCATGGCCGCCGGTCCCGATCTCGAACGAAAAGGTGCCCGAGATGATGCCGTTTCCCGCCTGCTCGGTTTCCAGGGTGAACTGCGCGCCGCCAAGCGCATTGCAGGCATAGGTGCCCGACCATCGCCCGGCCAAGGGTTCGGCCAGCGCAAGGGCCGGCCCGAACAGGAACGCGAGGGTCAGAAGGATACGGGCCATGACCTTACTCGGAAACCGATCTTCGGCCATCCTGAGAGGAAGCGGGGACCATGTCGACTTGTCCAAATGGATCAGATTGGTGGTCGGGGCCCGTCATTCGGCAGCGGTCCCGACGGGCGGCCTCGTCGCCTTGTCCTCTGGCCGGCTGCCGGGCGAGGGCAGCACCTTCGCGCCGAGAGGCCAGTTCGCCCGCACCGCGACGCGATGGAAAGCCGGCGCCGGTCGATCCAGAGCTGCCGCAAACCCGGCGCCGGCAAGGGCTGGACCGTGGCCGGCATGGCCCGTCTCCCGAAGGGCCGGGCCCGGTCCTGCTGGCGGCGGGTTTGTTCCGGTGCCTGGCGGTGGTCCGAAGCCTGCGGAACAATAAGCCGCATCACAGGTTATGCACGCATAACGTGTTCGAGGATCGCCCGCTTTGCGTTGCGCTGCCAGAAGCGCAGGCATGGATGCACAAGATTTATTGAGTTATTTCACCGGAATTTCCCAGTCATGCCGCAGGCGTTCTTCCATAAGGCCAGGAGAAGGACGATGCCGCATGCATTCCCGCACAACCCCCGCGCGACGATGATGGCTTGCATACTGGTTGCCGCCTGCTCGCCCCCGGACGCCCGGGATCCCGTCAAGGACCACGACGTGCAGGCATCACCGCCGGGAGAGGTCGAATGCAGCGCCCCCAGCGCGGCGGTCATCGGCTCCGGCCTGGCCGCAACCAACAGCGCCCGCATCCAGGCCGGCCTGCCTCCGGTCAGCGCCAACGCCTTGCTGGCCCGCGCGGCGGCCGAGCATGCCTGCGATATGGCCCGCCGGGGCAGGATGACCCATGCCGGCAGCCGCAGCAGCGGGCCGGCGCAAAGGATCAAGACGCTGGGATATTCGCCCCGGATCACCGCCGAGAACATTGCCGCCGGCCCTTACGGGGTCGATCAGGTGCTGCGGGAATGGAACGGCTCCAGCGGACACCGCGCCAACATCCTGATTCCGCAGGTCCGGCAATTCGGCATCGGCCATGCGACGGGCTCGGATGGCCGGACCCGGTTCTGGTCGGCCATCTATGCCGCGCCCAGCGGAAGATGAAGGGCACGGCGGGGCCATGCCCCCGCACCGCAGGCGGATGAGCGCCATGGAGACGCGCATGGGCCGGCGTCCGACCCGCTTCTTCCTGAACAGCTGCCCGGTTTCATCGCGGACAGCAGCGGATGAGCGAGGCCGCGGACATCGGCCAGCGCACACCGGAAGCGGGAAACAGCGGTTACGCCCCCCGGAGGCAGCGCGGGGACAGGGTTCCGATTCCGGCTTGCCTTCGGCCTCACTCCGCGGTCGCTATGCTGGCGAAGCACCGGGCCAATGAGGCAGGCGCGCCCTGGTCGGTCGCCCATTTGGCGACCTCGGCGGCCTCTGACGGATCGGCCATCCCGCCCCAGATGCCGTAGAACATCTGCTTGCCGCCCCGTTCCTGATACAGGAAGTAACCCACGCCGTCCGCATCGGGGATTTCCGCGCCGACGATGGTCCACGCGCCCTGCCGCAGGACATCGTCGACGGCGATCTGCGAAGCGGGGGGCGGCTCGGTCAGCGCGCCGGTGACGAAGGCGCGGAAGGCACTCCTGCCCGCGTCGTCCTGGATGCGGCCGACCCCGTCGCAGACCTCGGAAGCCTGCGCGACCTGCGGGAGGAGAAGAGCGATGGCGATCCACGAAACCTTGAACGAAGGCATGTCCCAATCCTTTCAATGCAATGATCTCTCCGGGCAGGTTACGATAAATTTCCGCCTTGGGGCTGGAAAAACGCGATCCCGGCTTTCAGGATGGATGGGGACGGTGGAAGGATGAAGGAGCCTGGCGATGGATGCTTACGGCCATCTTCGCATTCTCGTCAGCATGATCCTGGGGCTGGGGATCACCCGCGTCCTGTCGGGGCTGTCGCGGCGCATCCAGTCGCCCGCCCGGACCGAGGGCATGCTGGCCCAGACGGTCTGGGCGGTCATCGTCCTGCTGGGCGCGGTGCATTTCTGGTGGTGGGAATTCGGGCTGCGCCGTATCAGCGACTGGCATTTCGGCGCCTATGTCTTCGTTCTTTGCTATGCCTCGCTGCATTTCGTGATGGCGACGCTGATCTTTCCCGACGCGCTGCCCGACCATGCCGAAAGCGAGAGCTTCTTCATGCGCCGCCGCCGCTGGTTCTTCGGCGTCTTTGCCCTGACATTCGGCTTTGACCTGTTCGACACGCTGATGAAGGGCAGCGACTATCTTCATGCGTTGGGGCCCGAATATTTCCTGAGGCTGGCCCTGGGCCTGTCCGTCGCCTTCGCGGCGCTTCGCGCCCGGACCCTGCAAGGCGTCGCGCTGATCGGCGCGGTCTGGCTGGCCTATGACATCAGCTGGATCGTGCGCAGATATGACAGCCTGGGGTGATGGACATGCCCCGGCGCATGCCGCGCGGCCTGCAGCCCGGCGGCGCCTTTCCGCCAGCGCCTGTTTTCGTGATGCAACCTTGCGCCCCGTTGAGGCTATATGTTTCGCTGGATACTGCTTGGAGCACGAACGATGAAACTGGCGCCGATACTGATGGCCGCCTTGGTTGTTGCCGCGACGGGCGCCGCGCCGGTCGCGGCCGATCCCGGGCGGAACAACGGCAAGGGCGGTTTCGCGGGTCATCACGACCATCGCGGCCACAAGGACAAGCCCCGCACGCAGGCTCGCCATGTTGCCGATTGCCCGCCGGGACTTGCCAAGAAGAACCCGCCCTGCGTTCCGCCGGGTCAGGTCGGCAAACGCTATGGCACCCGGGTAGGCGACACGCTTCGCATTGGCAATTACACCTTGATCCGCAACCTGGACCGATACGGTCTGGAGCAGCGCCGGGGGTGGAATTATTATCGGGACGACGACCGGATCTATCGTGTCGACAGCGGCACCCGAAAGATCCTCGCCGTCCTGAACCTGATCGAGGCTTTCTCGAACTGAGAAAAGCCGGGCAAGCCCGGGCCTTGGCGCCAGCCGCCGGCGCAGCGGGCGGCTGACCGGCCCCGGTGGCGGTACGCTGTCCCGGCCCTCTGGATGGCGGTCGCGACAGACGGCCCCGTTCACAAGCAGGATCCTCTCGTCCGAAACGGTTCCGCCGCCCGGCGCCGGTCGCATGAGGCGGATGGCCGAAGGCCACCGAGCCGATGTGACCCTTCGTCCGGACAGGGTTGGCGCAGATAAAGGTGCCCGCAGGGCAGATCGGCCAGCTCCTGCAAAGGACTGAAAGGCGCCCGATCCCGGCCGGCCGGGCGCATGCGCTGCGCGACCCGGTGCGGGGGCAGGTCCTCCATATCGGCCATTGCTGGCTGAACGCCGCCCATCCGCCGCCCCTGGACCGACAGCCCGTCCCGACCGGGGCATGGGCTTACTGTCCGCGCCGCGCCTGGTGGAAGCCTGTGCTCTGCCCCCGCCGATCTTTGGAATGGAGATCGAACCTCCGCAAGGCGATCCTGTGGCCGCATCGGGCAGCTTTCGATGCCGTGCGGGCCGGGCAGCCATTCCGGCCCGGCCCGCCCGACCGCCAGCACAGGAGCACCGCCATGACCTTTCACCCCGCGAAAATCCCGGCAGATCCCGGCAAGCCCGTCGTGCCGGCCCTGATCGAGACGCGGGAACAGGCGCTTCAGGCGGCACGGCAGCTGGCGGCCGACTGGGCCCCCAAGGCGGCCGAGCGCGACCGCCACCGCATCCTGCCGCATCACGAGATCGCCGCCTTCACCGCCTCGGGCCTTGGCGCGATCACCGTGCCGCGTGACTGGGGCGGGCCGGGGCTGGACCATGTGACGCTGGCCGAGGTGTTCGAGATCCTCTGCGCCGCCGACAGTTCGGTCGGCCAGATCCCGCAGAACCATTTCGGCGTCATCCAGCTGCTCTCCGAGGCGGGCAGCCCGGAGCAGAAGGCGCGCTGGTTCGCCGACATCCTTGCCGGCGCCCGCATCGGCAATGCCGGGCCGGAGAAAAGCCGCAAACCCGTCACCCATAACGCCACCGGGCTGAGCCGCGGCCCCGAGGGCCTGCGGCTGAACGGCCACCGCTTCTATTCCACGGGGGCGATGTTCGCGCATTGGATCCCGACCCGCGCCGCCGACGAGCAGGGCCGCCCGGTCCAGGTCTGGGTGGCGCGCGACGCGCCCGGCGTGCAGGTGGTCGACGACTGGTCCAGCTTCGGCCAGCGCACCACCGCCTCGGGCAGCGTGATCTTTCACGACGTGCCGGTGGCCGAGGACCAGATCATCCCGGTCTGGCAGCGCGCCGAGGTGCCGGGACTGGCCGGCCCCGTCTCGCAGCTGATCCAGGCCGCCATCGACAGCGGCATCGCCATCGGCGCGCTGGACGAGGCGGTCCGCTTCATTCGCGACAAGTCGCGGCCCTGGGTGGATTCCGGCGTCGCCCGGGCCCAGGACGACCCTTATGTCATCAGCGATATCGGGCGGTTGCAGGTCGACCTGTGGGCCGCGCGGGCCGTCCTGCACGACGCCGCGCGCCTGCTCGACGACATCGCCGCGGGCGAAGTCACCGCCGAGGCCAGCGCCCGCGCCTCGGTCGCCGTGGCCGAGGCCAAGATCCTGACCACGGAAATCGCCCTGAACGCCGCAGAAAAGCTGTTCGAGCTGGCCGGCTCGGCCGCGACACGCGAAGGCCCGAACCTGGGGCGGATCTGGCGCAATGCCCGCACCCATACGCTGCACGATCCCGTGCGCTGGAAACATCACCTGCTGGGCAACTGGCACCTGAACGGCGCCCTGCCCGCCCGCCATCAATGGAACTGAGCATGAAGACCGCATCTCCTCCGCAGGGCGTGCATGTGATCGCCTCGGATGCCGAGGCCATCGAGGCCGCCCGCCGCCTTGCCGCCGCATTCGCGCCCGGCGCCTCGGACCGCGACCGCGATCGGCGGCTGCCCTGGCAGCAGCTCGACGCCTTTACCGCCTCGGGGCTCTGGGGCATCACCGTGCCGCGCGAACATGGCGGCGCGGCGGTTTCGGCCGTCACGCTGGCGCGCGTCATCGCCATCGTCGCGGCGGCCGACGGGTCGCTGGCGCAGATCCCGCAGAACCATTTCTATGCGCTCGAGGTGCTGCGCAGCGGCGGCAGCCCGGAACAGCGCGCCTTCTTCGACGGCTTGGCGCTGTCGGGGCACCGTTTCGGCAATGCGCTGGCGGAAATCGGCGCCCGCGACTTCCAGCGCCGCACCCGGCTGCTGCGCCAAGGCGACCGGCTGCTGGTGCAGGGCGACAAGTTCTATTGCACCGGCGCCATCTATGCGCATTGGATCCCGACGCTGGTCGTGGACGAGGACGACCGCCAGCAACTGGTCTTCATCCCGCGCGAGGCGCCGGGCGTCACCGTCACCGACGACTGGGACGGCTTCGGGCAGCGCACCACCGGCTCGGGCTCGGTCGCTTTCCGGCAGGTCGAGGTGCGGCCGGAATGGGTCGTCCCCTTCCAGTCCAGTTTCGAGCGCCCGACGCCCATCGGCCCGCTGGCGCAGATCATGCACGCGGCCATCGACCTCGGCATCGGCCAGGGCGCGTTTGCCGCCACCCTGCCCTTCATCCGCGACCGCGCCCGGCCATGGATCGACGCCGGGGTCGAACGCGCGGCAGACGACCCGCTGCTGGTCGCCGGCGTGGGCGAGGTCTCGGTCCGGCTGCGTGCGGCCGAGGCGCTCGTGGATCGCGCCGGCCGCGCCGTGGACGAGGCCATCGCCGATCCGACGGAATTCACCGTGGCGCAGGCCTCGCTGGCGGTGGCCGCGGCGCGCGCGCTGACGACGACGGCGGGGCTGCTCGCCGCCTCGAAGCTGTTCGAGCTGACCGGCACCTCGGCCACCTTCGCCGAGGACAACCTGGACCGCCACTGGCGCAATGTGCGCACCCATACGCTGCACGACCCGGTGCGCTGGAAATACCACGCCATCGGCAACCACAGCCTGAACGGCGTCAACCCGCCGCGACACGGAGCGATCTGAATGGCCCGCACGGACAAGCGCCTTGGCAAGCATATCATCGTCAACGCCTTCAACATGAACTGCGTGGGCCATATCAACCACGGGCAATGGACGCATCCGCGCGACCGTTCCGCGGATTACATCCGGCTGGACTATTGGACCGGGCTGGCGCGCACGCTGGAGCGGGGCCTGTTCGACGGGCTGTTCCTGGCCGACATCCTGGGCACCTACGACATCTATGGCGGCGGCGTCGACCTGACGCTGCGCGAGTCGGTGCAGCTGCCGGTGAACGACCCGATCCTGCTGGTCTCGGCCATGGCGGCGGTGACGCAGAACCTTGGCTTCGGCGTCACGGTGAACGTCAACCAGGAGGCGCCCTATACCTTTGCCCGCCGCATCTCGACCCTCGACCACCTGACCGGGGGACGGATCGGCTGGAACATCGTCACCGGCTATCTGGACAGCGCCGCCCGCGCGGTCGGGCGCGACGGCCTGACCGGCCACGACCTGCGCTATGACCAGGCGGACGAATATCTCGACGTGCTCTACAAGCTGTGGGAGGGGTCCTGGGACGACGACGCGGTGATCCGCGACCGCGACGCCCGTGTCTATGCCGACCCGGCCAAGGTGCGGCGGATCGTGCATCACGGCCGCTTCTACGACGTCGAGGGCTGGCACCTCAGCGAACCCTCGCCCCAGCGCACGCCGGTGCTGTTCCAGGCCGGCACCTCGGGGCGCGGCCAGCAATTCGCGGCGCGGCATGCGGAATGCGTCTTCATCTCGGCCCCGGACAAGGCGCTGGCCCGCAAGGCCTCGCGCAGCATCCGCGAGGCGGTGGTCGCCGCCGGCCGCCGCCCCGAGGACGTCAAGGTCATCCTCGGCATCAATGTCGTGACCGACCACAACGCCGCCGCCGCGCAGGAGAAGCTGGCTGAATACCGCGCCCATTCCAGCCCCGAGGCGGGGCTGGCGCATTTCGCCGCCTCGACCGGCATCGACTTTGCCCGCTACGGCCTCGACGACCCCATCCCCTATGGCCCGACCAACGCGATCCAGTCGGCGGCGACGCTGGCCGAAAGCCGGGGCTGGACCAAGCGCGACCTCCTGGGCCAGCTGGCGCTTGGCGGGCGCTATCCGCTGGCCGTGGGCGACCCGGCCGAGGTCGCGGACGAACTGGAATCCTGGATCCGCGAGGGCGAGATCGACGGCTTCAACCTGACCCGGCTGGTCACCCCCGAAACCTACGAGGATTTCGCCGACCTGATCGTGCCGGAATTGCAGGACCGCGGCAGCTACAAGACCGGATATGCCCCGGGGACGCTGCGCCGCAAGCTGTTCGGCCAGGGCGACAGGCTGCCCGAACGCCACAGCGCCCAGGCCTTTCGCCCGGCAGCCGCCTTGGCGGCCGAATAGGCTTCTTTCTTGGAAAAATATCCACGGGGGTATGGGGGCAGTCAGCCCCCATTTCCTTTCCCGATCAGCGCGCCCGCAGCCGGCGCACCGCGTAATCGCCGGTGAACTGCACGGCCGAGACCAGCAGGATCAGGATGGCGATGACCACCAGCATCACCGTGGTGTCGAAGCGTTGGTAGCCATAGCGGATGGCCACGTCGCCCAGCCCCCCGGCACCGACCGCCCCCGCCATGGCGGATGCGCCGATCATCGTCACCACCGTGATGGTGAAGCCGCCGATGATGCCCGGCAGCGCCTCGGGCAGCAGGACATGGCGCACGATGTCGAGGCGGCGGCAGCCGATGGATTGCGCCGCCTCGATCAGCCCGGAATCGACCTCGCGCAGCGAGACCTCGGCGATGCGGGCGAAGAAGGGCGTCGCCGAAACCGCCAGCGGCACGATCGCCGCCCAGACCCCGATCGTGGTGCCGGCGACCAGCCGGGTGAACGGGATCAGCGCCACCAGCAGCACGATGAAGGGCACGGCGCGAAAGCCGTTGACCACCGTGCCGACGATGCGGTTCAGCCGGGGCGCCGGAAAGATGCCGCCCGGTCCCGAGGTGACCAGGAACACCGCCAGCGGAATCCCCACCAGCACCGCGATCCCGGCCGAGACCGAGACCATCAGCACCGTATCCCAGAATGCCTGTTGCAGGCGATCAATCATCTGAGGCGTCAACATATCCCAATATCCTTGTCTGATCGGCCAGCGGGGCCAGCGCCTCGGGCGCGACGCCCGGCCCCAGCGCCACAAGCAGCTTGCCGATGGAATGGCCCTGGATGCGTTCCAGCTGCGAACTGACCAGCCGCAGCCGGCCCCGCCCCGCCCCTTGCCCCGTCACGGCGGCAAGCTGGCCAAGGTCCGGGGCGTTGCGGCCCAGAAAGCTCAGCTCGACCAGCGTTTCGTCGCCCGCCCCGTGCCGCTTGTCGCGCAGGCGCTGGACCAGGTCCTCGGGCAGGCCATGCTGCAGGGGCTGCAGCAGCGCCTGCGTCGCGGCATGGTTCGGCGCGCCGAACACCTGCCAGACCGGGCCCTGTTCGGCGATCCGCCCGGCCTCGAGCACCACGACGCGGTCGCAGATCTCGCGGATCACGCTCATCTCATGGGTGATGAGCACCACGGTCAGGCCCAGCCGCAGGTTGATGTCGCGCAACAGCCGCAGGATCGAAACCGTCGTTTCCGGGTCCAGCGCCGAGGTCGCCTCGTCGCAGAGCAGGATCTCGGGGCGGCTGACCAGTGCGCGGGCGATGCCGACGCGCTGCTTCTGGCCGCCGGACAGGCGCGAGGGATAGGTATCGCCCTTGCCCGTCAGGCCGACCAGCTCCAGCGCCTGGTCGACGCGGCGGGCGATCTCGCCCCCGGGCAGGCCGGCCACGCGCAGCGGCAGCGCCACATTGCCCCGCACGGTCTTGGCCGAGAGCAGGTTGAAATGCTGGAACACCATGCCGACGCGGCGGCGCAGCGCCACCAGCCCTGCCTCGTCCAGCGCGGCGATATCCTCGCCATCGACCAGCACGCGGCCGGTGCTGGGCCGCTCCAGCCGGTTGATCGTGCGCAAGAGGCTGGACTTGCCCGCCCCCGAGCGGCCGATGATGCCGAAGATCTCGCCCGCGCGGATGTCGAGGTGGATCCCCGCCAGCGCCTGCACCTGCCCCGCCGACGAGGCATAGCTCTTGCCCAGGGCTTCGAAGCGCACGGTCCCCGCCTTGCGCAGCGCCGGGGTGGCGGCGGCGGCGGCCGGGGCCAGCTCGGTCACCGCGCTCCGCCGGCCCAGATTTGCAGCCAGGCCCGTCATCAGCCTTGCCACGCGAGGATATACAGCTTGTCGCTGTCGGCGAAGGAATGGCGCACCTGATCCTTGACCGCCTGCGACTGCTGGAACAGCGCGATGAATTGCGCGATGCGCGGGTCATCCTTGTTGTCGGCGCGGGACACGAAGCTGACGGCGAATTGCTTGTCCTCGATGCCGGAATAGGCCAGCCCCGAGGTCGGATCAAAGGCTCCCGCCGCGACGATGAAATGCGGATAGCCCTGCGCCAGATCCACGTCGCCGGTGATGCGCACAAGCTGCGGCCCCTCGACCTCGGTGAATTTCAGCGCCCGCGGGTTTTCGGTGATATCGTCCAGCGTGCCCAGAAAGCCCACGCCCTCGCGCAACTTGATCAGGCCGGATTTCTCCAGCAGCAGCAAGCCGCGCCCCTGATTGACCGGGTCGTTGGCGATGGCGACGGTGCCGCCCTGCGGGATCTCGTCAAAGCTCTTGTGGCGCAGGGAATAAAGGCCGAGATTGGCCAGGATGCCCTGCCCCACCACCTCGAAATCATAGCCGCGTTCCTTTTCGGCATTCTCAAGGAAGGGCTGGTGCTGGAAGAAGTTCAGGTCGATGTCGCCGCTGGCCAGCGCGGAATTGGGCGTGGTCCAGTCGCTGAATTCGATCACCTCGACCGCCAGCCCCTTGGCCTTGGCCTCCTCGGCGGCGACGTTCACGGCATCGCCATAGGCGCCCGGCACGACGCCGATCTTCAGCGCCTCGGCCGAGGCGGACAGCCCGGCCAGCGACAGCGCGGCGGCAAGGGCGAATGTCACGAGTTTCACTCCTGTCTCCTTATTGGGTCTTGGCCGCTGCCAGCCAGGGCAGTGAGTAAAGCGCCGGGTTATGGGCATTCGAGGCGTCGATCTGGTCGCGCACGGCCTGAGATTGCTGATAGATGCGGATGAAGCCGGCGATCTCGGGATCGTCGGAATTGTCGGTCCGGGTCACGAAGCGGATGGCGAAATGCGTGTCGTCCAGCCCGGAATAGATCAGCGCCTTGCCCGCGAAATCGCCGCGTCCGGCGTTGACGTAATGGGCCGGATAGCCCTGCGCCAGATCGACATCCGACACGGCGCGGACCAGCTGCGGCCCCTCGACCTCGACGAATTCCAGCCCTTTGGGATTGTCGGCGATGTCGTCCAGCGTCGCCTTCCAGCCCACGCCGGGACGCAGCGCGATCAGCCCGGCGGTCTGCAGCAGCGCAAGGCCCCGCCCCTGGTTCACCGGGTCGCTGGCCACCGCCACGCGCGCGCCGTCCGGCAGTTGGTCAAGCCGGTCGTATCGTTCCGAATAAAGCCCGATATTGGGCAGGATTCCCAGCGCGACCGAGGTCAGGTCATAGCCGGTTTCCTGGACGGCATTGTCCAGAAAAGCCTGGTGCTGGAAATAGTTGGCATCCAGATCGCCATTCTCCAGCGCCAGGTTGGGCGTGGTCCAGTCGCTGAACTCGACAACCTCGACCTCCAGCCCCTGGGCCTTGGCCTCCTCGGCGGCGACGTTGATCGAATCGGCAAGCGCGCCGGGCGTCACGCCGATCCTGACCCCGGCCGGCGCCGGGCCGGCCAACAGCATCAGCGCGGCGACCGTAACAGGGATACGCGTTCTCCACCTCGTTGCTGAACTCATGGCTGATCCTCTGCGGTCAAAAAACGATAATTCTGATCGTCTTTTGCTACGCCGCCACTCATCCTGCGGCCATTCCAAAGGTCGTGCTGCTGGGAGAGCATCGTTCTCTTTCCCCTGGCAGCGACGCAGGCTCGGTTCCCCGGCCGGGCATGGAGGAAGCGCGGCAGACCGGCCGCGGCTGTGGCGCCGCGCCAGTCCGGGTCCGGCGGCGCAGGGCCGACCCGGCGAATCCGGCCGGACCCATGGGCGCGTTCTTCCGCGGGACGCCCGAGGCTTCCGCGCCGGGCAGAGAATATCAGTCCCCCAGCCACCGCTCGCATAGCGAATTTTTCCAAATCGGCGGCAGGAAATGCCGGTTTCAGCCCAAATTCCTGTCGCGCCCTAAATCACTATATACTTGGTCGTATTTAAGTGTTTTCCTGAGGCGCGAGAAAGACCGGCATCCGCTGCCCGGCCGTGATATCAGCAAAGGACTCCGACATGAGCATCCCTACTCCCGACAAGATCCGCGTGCTCTGGTTCCTGCCGACGCATGGCGACAGCCGCTATCTTGGCACGGCCGAGGGCGGCCGGGCGGTCAACCTGCCCTATCTGCGCCAGGTGGCGCAAGCCGCCGATTCCCTGGGTTACTACGGCGTGCTGCTGCCCACCGGCCGCAGCTGCGAGGACAGTTGGGTCACGGCGGCGGCGCTGGCCTCGCAGACCGAAAAGC
The DNA here is from genome assembly GCF_000518925.1 of Paracoccus sp. J39. Taxonomy (NCBI): domain Bacteria; kingdom Pseudomonadati; phylum Pseudomonadota; class Alphaproteobacteria; order Rhodobacterales; family Paracoccaceae; genus Paracoccus; species Paracoccus sp. J39. The sequence continues at coordinate 40,704 of NZ_JAEN01000008.1, forward strand.
TGCGCTTTCTGGTCGCGGTGCGGCCGGGGCTGCAATCGCCGACGCTGGCCGCGCGCATGACCGCGACGCTGGACCGGCTGTCGGGCGGGCGGCTGCTGATCAACGTGGTCACCGGCGGCGACCCGGTCGAGAACGCCGGCGACGGCATCCACCTGAACCATGCCGAGCGTTACGAGGTGACCGAGGAATTCCTGAACGTCTACAAGGCCCTGCTGGCCGGCGAAACCGTGAACCACCACGGCAGGCACCTGAAGATCGACGACGGCAAGCTGCTGTTCCCGCCGCTGCAGGAAAACGGCCCGCCGCTGTATTTCGGCGGCTCGTCGGAAGCGGCGAACAAGGTGGCGTCGCGGCAGATCGACAAATACCTGACCTGGGGCGAGCCGCCGGCCCAGGTGCGCGACAAGATCGAATCCGTGCGCCGGCTGGCCGCGACCGAGGGCCGCGAGGTCAGCTTCGGGATCCGGCTGCATGTCATCGTGCGCGACACCAATGCCGAGGCCTGGCAGGCCGCCGAACAGCTGATCAGCCGGCTGGACGACGCCACCATAGCCAAGGCGCAGGAGACCTTCGCACGGATGGATTCGGTCGGGCAGGCGCGCATGGCGGCGCTGCATGGCGGGCGCCGCGACAAGCTGGAAATCAGCCCGAACCTCTGGGCCGGCGTCGGCCTGGTGCGGGGCGGGGCCGGCACGGCACTGGTCGGCGATGCCGAAACCGTGGCCGAGCGCATCGACGAATACCGGCGCATCGGCATCGATACCTTCATCCTTTCTGGCTATCCGCATCTGGAGGAAGCCTACAGCTTCGGCGAACGCGTCCTGCCCCTGCTGCCGCTGGACCACCCGCTGCCGCAGGCCAGCCTTGCGGCCAACATGGGCCCCTTCGGCGAGACGATCGGCAACGACCATCGCCCGGCCCCGCCCGCGCCACGTCTTGCCGTAGCCGGAGGCTGAGACCATGACCGCGATCCAGAACCCCCTGCGCATCGTCATTCTGGGCGGCGGCTTCACCGGCGCCTCGCTGGCATGGCAGCTGGCGCGGATGCGGCTGCCGGTGCGCCTGACCGTGGTCGAGCCGCGGCCGGAACTGGGCCGCGGGCTGGCCTATTCCGCCACCGACCCGGCGCACCGGCTGAACGTGCCGGCGCATCGCATGTCGATCGACCCCGAGAACCGCAGCGATTTCGCGGACTGGCTGGCAGAGAATCCGGACCTGCCGGACCCGCAGGCGACGGCGCCGAATGGCGATCTCTATGTCCAGCGCGCGCTGTTCGGCCGCTATGTCGCCGAGCGGCTGGCGCCGCACCTGGCCTCGGGCGCGGTGCGCCATATCCGGGCGCGGGTCAGCGATGTGGCGCATGGCGCGAATGGCGATCTTTTGCTGCTGCTTTCCGACGACAACCGCATCCACGCCGACCTGCTGGTGCTGGCCAGCGGCCATCCCGCCCCTGCCCTGCCCCGGCCCCTGGCCGGACTGGCCGGCAGCAGCCAGCTGGTCGCCGATCCGGGCGATGCCGAGGCGCTGGCCGCCGTGCCGCAGCAGGCGCGGGTCCTCATCCTGGGCGCCGGGCTCAGCGCCGCCGACGCCATCGCCACGCTGGACCGCCAGGGCCATGCCGGGCAGATCACCTGCCTGTCGCGGCGCGGGCTGCACGCCCGTGGCCAGGGCGCGGCCGAGCATGACAGCCAGGCCGATTTCACCGCCCCGCCCGCGCGGCGCGTCTCGGACCTGCTGCGCCGGGTGCGCCATGCCATCGTCGACGATCAGGCGCGCGGCAACGGCTGGCACGCCACCTTCTGGCGGCTGCGGGCACAGGCCCCGCAGATCTGGGCGGCGCTGGACATGACCGAGCGGCGGCGCTTCCTGCGCCACCTGCGCGTCTGGTGGGACGTGCACCGCTATCGCCTTGCCCCGCAGACCGAGGCCGTGCTGGCCCGGCTGACCGATCAGAGCCGGCTGGAATTCGTCGCCGGGCATCTCCTGGACGCGACGAGGCGCGGCGGCGGCGTGGATGTCCGCTGGCGTCCGCGCGGCCGGTCCCAGCCGCAGCAGGCGCATTTCGACCGCATCATCGTCACCACCGGCCCCGCGCAGGACCGATGTATCGACGCCAACCCGGCGCTTGGCGCATTGGCGCGGCTGGGGCTGATCGTGCCCTGTCCGCTGGGCCTGGGCCTTGCCACCACAGAGATTTGCCGGGCACTGGATGCGCAGGGACGCGCCAGCAACCGCATCCTTATCGCCGGCCCGCTGGCCCGGGGCCATCTGGGAGAGCTGACCGGGGCACCGGAATGCGCCTCCCAGACCAGCCAGATCGCGCGCGAGATCGCCCGCCATGCCCTGCTGGGCCCCATCCTGCACCCGGCGGCGACACGACCCGCCGTCGCCGCCGGCCACACGCCGCCTCTGTCCTGACCCTTCGGGACCGCACAGAACAGGAGATCATCATGACCGCCCTGACCATCACCGGCTTTGCCGGCAGCTTTTCCGCCCCCTCGCGCAGCCGCGCCCTGGTCCAGGCCGCCGTGGATCTGGCCGCCGACCGCTTCGGCGCCGTCGGCCATGTCTTCGATCTTGCCGATCTGGGCCCGTCTCTGGGCCATGCTCGCCACATCAGCGACCTCGACCCAGAGGCGCTGTCGCATCTCACCGAGCTGATCCATGCCGATGCGCTGGTGATCGCAAGCCCGGTCCACAAGGGCAGCTATGCCGGGCTGTTCAAGCATGTCCTCGACCTGCTGGATCCCCCCATGCTGGCCGGCAAGCCGGTGCTTCTGGCCGCGACCGGCGGCGGCGACCGCCATGCGCTGGTGATCGAACACCAGCTGCGGCCGCTGATGGCCTTTTTCGAGGCGCAGACCCTGGCCACCGGAGTCTATGTCGCCGACCGCGAATTCACCGGCGGCAAGCTGGCCGACGATGCCGCCCATACCCGGCTGGGCCGGGCGGTGGACCAGTTCGCCCCCTTCCTGTCGCCCTATACCGTCCCCCAGCCCTCCGCCGCGCCCCCGCCGGTGCTGCAGGCCTTCTGAGAGGCTCCCCAGGCATCCCCGCGCAGGACGCGGATCTCGCAGGACTTGGCTATAGTGGTAACGTGCCGCCGATCTTCGCCCATGCCGCGGCCGGGCCCTTGCCGGCCCCGGGACAATCCCGGACCCCTGTTTCGCCCCGGTCCCGACACCCTCCCAACACCCGGATGCTGGTCACGAGCAACCAGTATGCCGCGAAGCCCCAGCTAGTCAGCCCAGATCCGCGGCGCATCGCGCATCAGCATCCGCGCCTCGATCAGGTCGAGGCGTCGGCAGACGGCCTCGGCATTGCCCGCGGCCTCGGCCATCAGCTTCCGCCACAGGCGCAGCGCCGAAACCGGGCTCCAGGGCAGTGCCGCCTGCGCCAGCCAGCGGCGCAACTCGGGCGGCAGGCGGTCGTATTGCGCGATCGGACAGGGCCGGCGGCGGCGGCGCAGCGAGGTGGCAAGGTTGCCGCGCATCAGTGCAGCCTCCGCGCCTCGGCTGCGGGTTCCACGGCGGGGTCGAGGGCCAGGAACAGCCGCACCCCGCCGGTTCCGGCGATGGGCGGGGAACGGTGCAGCAGCGTCGTGACCTCCTCGCCGGGCCACAGCCCGCCGCGCAGGATCGCGGCCTCGCCCGTGCGCATCTCGCCGGCCGGCACGACCTGGCCGCTTTCGTCCTGCAACCCGAACTGCGTTCCCGGCCCCCGATAGGTGCAAAGCAGCCGCGCGGGCATCTGGTCGACATGGAATTTCCGGCAGGCATCCGTGGTCACGGCTTCGAAGCGGAGATGCATCAGCGGATTGCGCATGATCTGCGCCAGCATCAGCGCCAGCGCCCCGATGTCGCTGGCCAGCAGGTCGCGCATCGTCCCGGCGGGCAGCCCGGACAGATCGCAGGCGGCATGGATGCAGTTCTCGACCGCGCGGAAATCCACCAGGGCGCGCAGCGCCGGCATCTGGTCAAGCGGAATGCCCTCGATCCATTCGGCAAAACCGGACGAGAGGCTGCGCCGCCAGATCGCCGCGCCGACCCCCGGCTGGGCAACCTGCTGCAGAACCAGCCCGCTGTCGGATTCGAGGATTTCCCGCGCCTCGGCTTGATCGGGGGATGCTCCTTGCGGAGTTGCGGAAACGGTTTCGGTCATGCAGCGGCTTCTCCTCACCTGTATGGTTCTCTCGTGGACGGGGGCAGCCCTGCCCTTCGTCCTTTCTGTCAGCCGCCGCGCTCAGGCGACGCGGCGCTGGCCCCATTGCGGAAAGGGATCGGGCAATCTCGCCCAGGCCTCGGGCGTGAAGTCCCAGGCGTCGACCAGGGCGTCGTCCAGAGCCTTGGTGATGGCCGCGGGGTCCATGCCCGCACCGATGAACACCAGCTCCTGACGCCGGTCGCCCCAGGGTTCCTCCCAGTTCTTCGCCACTTCGGCGAGGCTGTCGGGATGGGTCGGCCAGCGTTCGCGCGGCACCGAGGCCCACCAGCCGCCCAGCGGCACAACCGAGGAGACGACGCCGGCCAGGCTGAACTCCACCGCCCAGTTCGGGCGGCTTGCGATCCAGAAATGCCCCTTGGCCCGGATCACGCCCGGCAACTCGCCGTTGAAGAGGTCGTAGATCTTGCGGGGATGGAACGGCCGCCGCGCCCGGTAGACGAAGGACGAGATGCCGTATTCCTCGGTCTCGGGCACATGGTCCTGGAACCCGTAAAGCTCTTTCGCCCACATCGGATGCATATGCGCGCGGTCGAAATCGAACAGGCCGGTATCGAAGATTGCATCGGCCTCGACACGGCCGAAATCCGTCTCGATCAGCTGCGCGTCCGGGTTCAGCGCGCGCACGATCTTGCGCGCCCGGTCCAGCCGCTCGGGTCCCGCATCCGTCGCCTTGTTCAGCACGATCACATCGGCAAATTCGATCTGGTCGGTCAGCAGGTTGACCAGCGTCCGCTCATCCTCGTCGCCCAGGCTTTCGCCGCGTTCGGCGATGAAATCGTCGCTGGCGAAATCCTTGGTCAGGTTGATCGCATCGACGACCGTGACCATCGTGTCCAGCCGCGCGACATCCGACAGGCTGTCGCCGTTCTCGTCCCGGAAATCGAAGGTCGCGGCGACGGGCAGCGGCTCGGCGATGCCGGTGCCCTCGATCAGCAGATAGTCGAAGCGGCCCTCCTCGGCCAGCTTGCGCACCCCTTGCAGCAGGTCGTCGCGCAGGGTGCAGCAGATGCAGCCGTTGGTCATCTCGACCAGCTTTTCCTCGGCCCGGTTCAGCTCGGCCCCGTCGCGGACCAGATCGGCGTCGATATTCACTTCGGACATGTCGTTGACGATGACCGCGACGCGGCGCCCCTCCCGATTGTTCAGGATATGGTTCAGCAGCGTGGTCTTTCCGGCGCCCAGAAAGCCCGAAAGGACGGTGACGGGCAGGCGATTGTCGCGGGTTTGCTGGCTGGTCGGCATGGCGTCCTCGTAAGTGTAATGTTATTACGTTACTCCAATAGCCAGAATCACCGGGACCTGCAATGCCGTTTTCAGGCCGGCCCACCCCGGACAGCGAGGAGAGCAGAGCCATGCTGGAAGATGTGACGACCAGCCGCGTCCGGGAGGATGCCTTGTTCGAGGCAGCCGCGCGGCCCTATCTGGCGCAGGTGCGCCAGGCCCTGATGCGATGGGCCGAGGTGGTGTCCCTGGGCCGACTGGAGGATCTGCTGGCGCTTTACGCCACCGATGCCATCCTGGTCCCGACCATGGCGGACGAGATCGGCGGCCATGCCGAGGAACGCCGGGCCTATTTCGAAAGCTTCCTCGCCAATCCCAACTTGCGCTGTCGTATCGACACGCTGCGCAAGCGGATCAGCCACAAGCTGGGCACCGTGGTTGTCGGCGGGCATTACACCTTCACCTTCGAACGCGACGACGCGGAACAGACGCTGCCGGCCCGCTACCTGTTCACCTTCGAGGAAATCGACGGAGTCTGGCTGATCACCGGGCACCACTCCTCGCGCATGCCATCTTCGTCGTAATTCAAGCACGGAAACACAATGTCGCTCTTTTCCCCCCGTCTCACCGTCGCGCAGGTCGAGGAAGGCCACGCGCTGGCTCCGAAATTCGATGCCGCAGGGCTGATCCCGGTCGTCACCACCGACGCCGCGACCGGCGAGGTGCTGATGATGGGCGTGATGAATGCCGAGGCGCTGGAACGCAGCATCGCAACCGGCGAGGCGCATTACTGGAGCCGTTCGCGGCAATGCCTGTGGCACAAGGGCGCGACCAGCGGATTGATCCAGAAGATCGTCGAGATGCGGATCGACGACGATCAGGACGCGATCTGGCTGCGGGTCGAGATCGCCGGGGGCGCAAGCTGCCATGTCGGCTATCGCTCCTGCTTCTATCGCGCCGTGCCGCTGGGCGGGGACGGTGCGCCACGGCTCGTCTTCACCGAGTCCGAAAAGCTTTTCGATCCGGTTCAGGTCTACGGCGATGCGCCCAATCCCACGCAGCTCTGATGCGTTCTGGATGGCGCGGGCGCTGGCGCTGGCCCGGCGGATGCGCGGCCATGTCTGGCCCAATCCGCCCGTGGGCTGCGTGATCGTGAAAGGCGGCACGATCATCGCCGAAGGCGAGACGCAGCCGGGCGGACGGCCCCATGCCGAGCGGGTCGCGCTGAACCGCGCCGGGGCGGCGGCGCGCGGAGCCACGCTTTATGTCACGTTGGAGCCCTGCTGCCATTGGGGCAGGACCCCGCCCTGCGCCGATGCGATCATTGCTGCCGGGGTGACCCGTGTCGTTGCCGCGATGCAGGATCCCGATCCCCGCGTGGACGGCGGCGGCTTCGCCCGGCTGCGCGCGGCCGGCATCGAGGTGACGATCGGCGAAGGCGCAGCTGACGCCGCCGCGATCATGTCCGGCTTCCTGCACCGCACCCGGACCGGAGAGCCGGAACTGATCCTGACCGAACGGGCGGGGGCGGTCCCCGAGGGCGCCGACGCCCTGCTGGAGACGCGGAGCGGACGGCACGGGCTTCGCCTGCAAGGTTCCCGCCGCATGCCGGACATGGCCTGCGATCTCGGCCCGGATGGCCTTCTGCGCCGCCTCGGCGGCCTCGGCCTGACTTCGGTTGCCCTGTGGCGCGACGACCCACTATCCGCCGCGCTTTCTCCAACGCCTGCATGAGGATTTGGATGAACTACATTCCGCAAACCTATGATGAATGGGAACATTGCATCACCGTCAAATGCGGCATCCCGCTGACCCCGGGCTATGTGGCCGGGCGCATCGCCGCGCTTGAGGACAGGCATGACTTCCACACCCAGAAATTCATCGACCGCTGGGGCGAGGGCCATCACGCGAGGACGCTTGAATGGTTCCGCGCGGCCGCAGGCAAGCTCGCCGCCGGTTGACCCGCATTCATTCAGGAAGACACCATGCCGCAGATTCCGGTCACGATTCTCAACGGCTTTCTCGGCGCCGGAAAGACCACGCTCCTGCAAAGCCTCCTGGTGCAGGCCCGGGGCATGCCGGGCGTGCGGCTTGGCGTCATTGTCAACGAGATGAGCGCGCTTGATGTCGATGGCGCGATCCTCGACACCAGCGAGGTGATCTCGCGCCGCGACCCGCGCTTTGCCGCCATTCCGGCCGGCAGCATCAGCGACGCGCAGGGGCTGAAGCAGTTCGCCGGCGCCGTGGACAAAGTGACCGGCGCAGGCGCCACGCATATCCTGATCGAAACCTCGGGCAGCACCCATCCCTGGCCGCTTCTGGAAGCGATCCGCGTGCATCCCGCCCTGCGGCTGCACGGTTTCCTGTCGGTGGTGGACACGGTGACGCTGGCGCAGGACCACGACCTGGGCCGCGCCATCCTGCCCGCCGCCTCGCACCATCTGGCCGAGGGTCGGCGCGGGATCGAGAACCTGCTGGCCGAGCAGATCATGTTCGCCAGCCGAATTCTGCTGAGCAAGATGGACCGGGTATCCGGCGAGACGCTGCGCACTGTCGCGCAGGCCGTCCATCCGCTCAACCCCTTCGCCGACATCATGGGGATGCAATGGGGCAATGTCCGGCTGGCCGATGTGCTGGCCCTGCCGCCCTATGACCATGCGCGCGTCGCCACCCTGGGCGCCGAGCTGACCGACTGGGACCGCAGCCGCGGCACCGCCTCGATGTCCGGCGCCGAAGGCTACCGGCTCGGCAGCATCGTGATCGCGGACCCCCGCCCCTTTCACCCGCAAAGGCTGTGGAAGGTTTATAACCATTCCCTCGGCACCGGCATCCATCGCAGCAAGGGCTTCTTCTGGCTGCCTTCACGCGACAGGCTGCAACTGCTGTGGAACCAGACCGCCGGCAGCATCGGGTTGGAGATCGTCAATTACTGGAAAGTCGCGGCGCTGGAGGACGAAAGCCTGAACCTGCTGCCCGAGGAACGGCAAGAGATGCGCCGGCGCCTTGAAGGCATGTCGCCCGAGTTCGGCGACCGGCGCTGCCGGCTGACCGTGATCGGGGATCGCGACGGGCTGGCGGACTTCGCCGATGCGGTCAGGGGCTGCTTCTGCACCCCTACAGAGGTCGCGGCGTGGAGGGCGGGCGAAGCCTTCGACGATCCCTGGCCGGCAAGCACGGCGCGATTGTCGCAGCGATAGACCGCCCGGCCCGGCGTTGCGCCTGTCACCCCGGCCGCGACGTCCTGAAACGGTCGCGATAGTCGCGCGGCGTCAGCGAAAACCGGCGCAGGAAGGCCTTGCGCAATTGCTCGTCCGAGGTGAAGCCGCAGCGGAAGGCAATGGCCTTCAGCGGCAGGTCGCTGTCCAGAAGCAGCGCCTTGGCCCGTTCGCAGCGCGCGCCTTCCAGATAGCTGGCCGGAGTCGTGCCCAGTTCGGCGGCGAACAGACGGGTGAAGTTGCGCGGGCTCATCCCGGCGCGGGCGGCCATGTCGGGGATGTGCAAAGGCTGGTGCAGGTTGGCCAGCAGCCAGGACTGGATGTCCCGCATCCCCGGCGGGCCGCGCATCTGGCTGGTCAGGGCGGCGCTGAACTGCGACTGCCCTCCCGGCCGCTTGAGATAGATCACCAGGTCGCGCGCCACGGCCAGCGCCAGGTCGCGGCCGAAATCCTGCTCGACGAAGGCCAGCGCCAGATCGATCGCCGCCGTCACCCCGGCCGAGGTCCACAGGCTGCCGTCCTGCACGAAGATCGCGTCGGCATCCACGCGGACCCCGGGAAAGCGGCGCTGCAACAGCTCGGCCACGCTCCAATGCGTCGCCGCGCGGCGTCCGTCCAGGACCCCCGCCGCGGCCAGGAAGAACGACCCCGAGCAAAGGGCCGCGAAGCGTTCCGCCTCGAAGGCCCGCCTGCGGCACCACTCCACCAGCCCGGCTTCCCGCGCCAGCGCCGCCTGGATGTCCAGCGCACCGGCGACCATGACCGTGGCCAGCGGGCCGGTCTCGGGCAATCCGGTTTCGGCGGCAAGCGTGATCGGCGTATCCGAGGGGATGGCGCCGGGCCGGGGCGCGGTCAGCACGATGTCGTAGCGGCGCGGATCGCCCCGCTCGGCCAGATGGCGGTTGGCATAGCTGAGCACATTGACCGGCCCGACCGCCTCCATCGACTTGAAGCCGGGATAGATGACGATATGCACCCGGTGGCTGTCCCTGCCGGGCGCGGCTGGCCCCTGCCCTGTCATTCGCTTCCTGTCCCTTGGCCTGAACATCGGGAACCCTGTCCGAAATCGACCGGCCGGACAGGTTCCTGCAGCATCAGTAACGTAATAACATTACGTGATTGGATGCAAGCCGAGGAGACTGTCCGAGATGAAAACCCGCGCCGCCATCGCCTGGGAACCGAACCGCCCGCTGGAGATCGAGGAAATCGACCTTGAAGGCCCCAGGGACGGCGAGGTCCTGGTCCGTATCGTCACCACCAGCCTGTGCCATACCGACATGTTCACCCTGTCGGGCAAGGACCCCGAGGGGTTGTTCCCCGCCATCCTCGGCCATGAGGGCGTCGGGATCGTCGAAGAGATCGGCCGCGGCGTCACTTCGGTCAAGCCGGGCGATCATGTCATCCCGCTCTACATCCCCGAGGATCCGGACTGCCCCTATATCAGGTCGGGCAAGACCAACCTGTGCCAGACCATCCGCGAAACGCAGGGCCGCGGCGTCATGCCCGACGGCACTTCACGTTTCTCCTACAAGGGCAAGATGATCCATCACTACATGGGCACCAGCACCTTCAGCGAATACACGGTTCTGCCCGAGATCTCGGTGGCGAAGATCTCGACCGAGGCGCCGCTGGCCAAGGCCAGCGTCATGGGCTGCGCCATTCCGACCGGCATGGGTGCGGTCAGGAACACCGCCAAGGTGGAACCCGGCGCGACGGTGGCGGTCTTCGGCCTGGGCGCGGTCGGCATGGCGGTGATCCAGGGGGCGAAGATGGTCGGCGCCGGCCGGATCATCGGCATCGACACCAACCCGAACAAGTTCCCGCTGGCCCGCGGCCTTGGCGCGACCGAGTGCATCAATCCCGCGGATTTCCAGCAGCCGATCCAGCAGGTCGTCATCGACATGACCGGCGGCGGTGTAGATTACTCCTTCGAGTGCATCGGCAACGTCAATGTCATGCGCTCGGCGCTGGAATGCTGCCACAAGGGCTGGGGCGAATGCACGGTGATCGGCGTCGCCGGCGCGGGCGAAGAGATCGCCACCCGGCCCTTCCAGCTGGTCACCGGCCGGGTCTGGCGCGGCTCGGCCTTTGGCGGCGTGCGCGGGCGCAGCCAGCTGCCCGGCATGGTGGACGAATGGCTGCGGGGCGATTTCGACGTCGATCCCTATATCACCCACAACATGACGCATGAGCAGATCAATACCGCCTTCGACCTGCTGCATGCGGGCGAGTCGATCCGCTCGGTCATCCATTACCAGCCGCAGGAAACGATGCGGGTGAACAACCTGCCGGGCAAGATCGTCCCGGCGTGAGCGGATGAGGCAATCCCCGGACATCCTGCATATCCGGGGTTCGCCTGCGCCCGAAGCCGGCCGGCGGGAATATCATCGCGCGATGTCCTGCCCGGAGCTAGGGGGACGGAACCATGCCGTTCAGATAAAGCGACAGGGCATGCGCCGCCGCCCGGGCCTCGACATCCAGGGTCGCGCGTTCCGTGGCTTCATCGACCAGGTGGGCCTTGGGGCCGCTTTCTGCGCATCCTCCAAGGAGCGCGAGAATAAGGACGGTGCTGGCAATTCGCATTGGCGCTCTCTTGTCTGGTTGAATGTTTGCTGCCGCTACCGCAGCTGTCGCCGGATACCGAAGCGGCGCCGTCCCGTAGGAGCAACTTCGCCGCTTATTCGTCAGAACACCAGCGAACGATGCATCTGCGCCCCGGCCCAAGCCCCGGCCCCCACGGCAAGCGAGACCGAATGCGGCACCCGCGCCGCATCGCCGCAGGCGAAAGCGCCGGGCACCGTGGTCTCCTTCGCCGCATCGGTGCGGATCTGGGTGCCGAAAGGGGTCTCCTCCAGTTCGCAGCCCAGGCTTTCGGCCAGCGGCGAGGCCGGGACATTGCGGCCGGCGGTGAACAGCCCGGCAAAGCCCAGGCGGCGCCCGTCGGCCAGCACCACCTCGGCCTCGCCGTCCAGCCGCACGACCGGCGCCGTCTCGACCCCGACGCCCCGGGCGGCAAGGTCGGCCAGGGCCGCCGCATCCGGCGTCACCGCGCCGTTGGTGAACAGCGTGACCTCGCCCCATTCCGGCAGAAGCTGCGCCTGGTGCAGCGCCATCGGCCCGCTGGCCAGCAAGCCGATCCGGCCGCGGTCCAGTTCGTAGCCGTGGCAATAGGGGCAATGGAACACGGTCCTGCCCCAGCGCTCCGCCAGCCCCGGAATGTCCGGCAGAATGTCGCGGACGCCGATGGCGAAGAGCAGGCGCCTGCCCTCATGGCCGGAACCGTCCTCCAGGGTAACGCGGAACTCCTCTCGTTGCCCGGCGGCATCGACGGCTGTCGCGTCGATCCAGGTCAGGCTCGGATAGCGCAGAAGCTGCTCGCGCGCGGTCGCCCAGATCACCGCCGGGTCGACGCCGTCCTGTCCCAGGAAGCCATGCGAATGGCTGGCGAAGCGATTGCGCCGCCGGCCCGCATCGACGATCAGGACCGAGCGTCGCGCCCGCAGAAGCTGCAGCGCCGCGGCCATCCCGGCGTAGCTGCCGCCAATGACGATGACGTCCTGTTTCATGACACTCTCCTTGTCCTGCCGGGCCCCGGCCCCGGGCGGCCCATCAACCGAAGGGCCTGCCGCCCTGCTTGAATGCCTGGAACGCCATGGCGAGAAACGGCTGAGGCTTGCCCGAAAGCGCCTCGAATTCGGCGCGGATGGCGCCCTCGTCGAGATTGGTGCCGATGATCACCAGCCGGCTTGCGGCCTGCTCCTGCGGCCAGCCCTCCAGCCGCATGATCGGATAGAGCCGATGCTGCACGGCATGGATCAGCGCCGGCGCGGAAGGATCGTCCTGAAGCGCGACCAATCCCTTGATCCGCAAGAGCCCGTTGCCCGGCGTCGCGGTCAGCCGGACGAGGAACTGCCGCAGCGCGCGCTCATCGACCGGATCGTCGCGGACAAGCGGGATGGCGACGACGTTCCCATGCCGGTTCAGGTCGTGGAAATGGCCGCCATGGCCATGACCATGGTCATGGCTCGCTTCCGCCGCCAGCCAGGCCTCGACCCCCTCGCCCTTGCCGAAAGCGGAATAGCTGGCAGGTTCGAGCAGCGCGGCCGGTCGGAACGACGGATCGGTTCCGTCATGAATCCTCAGGCCCGGGTTGAGCCGCTTCAGCTTTTCCGGCCAATCGCCCGCCGGTGCCACGTCGGTCCTGGTCAGAACGGCATGATCGGCGAAGGCGATCTGGCGAAGGCTTTCGGGATGGCTGTCCAGTGCCGCGCCGATGCCCTGGACATCCACGACCGTGATCACGCCCGACAACCGAAAGGCCCGCGCCACCGCGTGATCGCGCAGCGACATGGCCGCCACCCCGCCGGGGATCAGGCTGTTGATGATCGGCGCCGGATCGGCCAGCCCCGTGGTCTCGACGATGACGCGCGAAAATGGCGGCAGGCTGCCATCGCGGCGGCCCACGAGCAGCTCATCCAGGGATGAGCGCAGGTCGCTGCCGACCGTGCAGCAGATGCAGCCGGTGGTGGTGACCACCGGCCGCTCCCGCCCCTCGCGGACCAGATCGTGATCGACGGATACCAGGCCGAACTCGTTAATGATCAGTGCCGTGTCGTGAAAGGCGGGATTCTCGAGGATGCGGTTCAGCAGCGTGGTCTTGCCCGCACCCAGAAAGCCGGTGAGGAGGAAGACGGGAAGCTGTTCGATGGTTCTGCCGGGTTTCATGCGGATATCCTCGCCTCGATCTTCGGTAAATCCTTGGCCGGATGCGGCAGCCGTGGCCGAACCAGGGCGGCAGCCAGTTGATAGGCCCGCACAGGGCCGATCATGCCGCCCGACACGCCGCGCGGCTGGATGCTGCGGCGCGCCCTCATCCGCCTTGCCCCACAAGCGGGGGATCTTCGACCGCGATGCCAAGCCCCAACAGCTCGTCGCGGATACGGTCGGCCGTGGCGAAATCGCGGCCGGCGCGGGCGGCGGCGCGTTCGTCCCGCAGCGCATCGATGCGGGCCACGTCTTTCTGGCCCGTCTGGCACGCGGCCAGTTCCGCCTGCCAGTCGCGCTCGGTCCTTTGCAGCAGGCCAAGCTCCGCCCCCGCCTCGACCAGGGCGGCGACATAGCGCGGCCTGAGTTCGGGATCGACCGAGCGCGCCGTGGTGGCCAGCACGAAAAGCTCGGCCAGCGCCGCCGGCGTGTTCAGATCGTCGTCCAGCGCGGCGCGGAAACGGGCCAGCAGCGGGCTGTCCCGGCACAGCCGCAGATCGCCCGGCCCGTCGCCGATGGCGACGTAAAGCCGGGAAAGCGTCCTGACCGCCTGCGGCAGCGTTTGCGCCGTCCAGCCGAGTGGCTGCCGGTAATGCGCCGAGAGCAGCGCCAACCGCACCGCCTCGCCCGGCGCCTGCCCCAACAGGTCGCGCAGCAAGAGCACATTGCCGAGCGACTTCGACATCTTCCGCCCCTCGACCGTGACGAAGCCGTTATGGATCCAGAAGCGCGCGCGGGTGCCTTGCGCGATCTCGTTCTCATGGTGCGGGAATTGCAGGTCCACGCCTCCGCCGTGGATGTCGATGGGATTGCCCAGGTGATGCTCGATCATCGCCGAGCATTCGATATGCCAGCCGGGCCGCCCCCGGCCCCAGGGGCTGTCCCAGCCGGGCTGGGTGGCGTCCGAGGGCTTCCACAGCACGAAATCCGCCGGATCGCGCTTGAAGGGCGCGACCTCGACCCGCGCGCCCGCGATCATTTCGTCGCGCTTGCGCCGCGAGAGCATGCCGTAATCGGCAAAGGAGGGCACATGATAGAGCACATGGCCCTCGGCCTCATAGGCGTGCCCCGCCGCCAGCAGGCGCCGGATCAGGTCGATGATCTGCGGAATATGATCCGTCACCTTCGGCTCGATGCCGGGCGGCCGCACCCCCAGCGCGGCCATGTCGGCGTGATAGGCCGTTGTGAACCGTTCGGTGATTGTCCCGATCGGAACACCCGCTGCGGCCGCAGCCGCGTTGATCTTGTCGTCCACATCCGTCAGGTTGCGGGCATAGATCACCCGGCCGAAATGCCGTTCCAGCACCCGCACCAGCACATCGAAGACCACGGCGGGGCGGGCATTGCCGATATGGGCGTAGTCATAAACCGTCGGGCCGCAGACATACATGCGGACCTCGCGCGGATTGCGGGGGACGAAGGGCTGTTTCTCGCCGCCCAGGCTGTTGGTGAGATATAGGGTCATCTGTCGTCTCTGTGTGGAAAATGCCGGATCGGTTGCGCGGGGACGGGCCTCAACAGAGGCATTTGTCGGCATCGCAACAGGCCAGATCGTCCAGATACATGTTGTTGGCGCGATAGAGTTCCAGCGCCGAGGTGTCGGCACCGAGCCGCCCGGCGATGGCGCGGGCGACCACGGCGAAACGCTGGCGGAACTTGTAGATGAAGCAGAAGAGATGGCCGTTATGCGACACCTCGGGCCCGACCAGGAACAGGCCCGGCAATTCGGTGGATTCGTCCTGTGGCGTCAGCAGCGGCAGGCCGGTTTCGTCATAGTCGAACCAGCCCGAGACCGGCGCCGTGCCGCTGGCAAAACCCGTGGCCAGAATCGGCGCATGGGACGAAAGCCAGCTGCGCCCGTCGCCCGCAAGGATGCGGATGCCGCCCGGCTCCTCTTCCAGCGCGACGACCTCGGCGCCGTCGGTCAGCGTGATGGCGCCGCCCTTCATCGCCACGTCCAGCCGCTGGCGGGTAAAGGGCGACAGGGCGCGGCTGGGATCCTTGTCGCCGTCCTGCCAGGGCGCCGCCCCGCGTTCCAGCACCGTCACCCGCTTGCCCGCGCGGGCAAGGCCAAGCGCCGCGTCGATGCCGCTTTCATAGCCACCGATGACGAAGACCTCGTCGCCCGGCACATCCTGCCAACGGCCGACCGCGGCGTAGTGGCGGGCATGTTCCGCACCGATCAGGCCGCCATCCGAAGGGGTGCCGAACTGGCCGCAGGCCCAGATCACGAAATCCGCGCCGATCTCGCCGCAGCCCGTGCGCAGGGCGAATCCCTCGCCATGCGGCTCCAGCCCCAGCACCTCGATGCCGCATGCGACGTTCAGCCCGAAGGCCAGCGCCGCCTGCTCCAGATATTGGGCGTAGCGCCCGCCGTCGGGATGTTCGCGCTTCAGCGACCAGCCGGGCGAGCTGTCATAGCTGATCGCGTTCAGGTCGGTCAGGCCGAAGACATTGCCGGGAAAGGACGGCGTCAGCAGCCGCGTGCCCGAGGGCCAGCGCAGGAAGCTTTGCCCGATCCGGCCGCGTTCCAGCACCCAGACATCGGGGATCGCCAGGTCGCGCAGCACCCGCGCCACGCCCAGGCCCGCCGGCCCCGCCCCGACGATGGCCACGGTGACGTGATCGGGGATGCGACGGTCTTCGGACAGGCTCATGGCGTCACCTCGGCGGAAAGATAGCCGACGGGCAGCACATGCTCGGACACGGCAACGGAGTTCAGGGCGGAGAAGAGATCCCGCAGCTCGGGATCGGTGAAGTCGCGCAGGATCAGCACCAGTTTCGAGCGGCGATCCTCGCCCTGCCAGTCGGTCAGCAGGACCGGCGGATGAAAGATGTGCTGGACGCCGTGGACCACGAAAGGATGCGGCACGCCCTGCAGGTGGATCAACCCCTTGAAGCGCAGCAGATCGGCGCCGCGCTGCGCCATCAGCATCTCCATCCAGAGATCGAAGGCCGTGGCCGAAATCGGCTCGTCGATCACCCAGGAGACCGAGCGGATCGCGTCCAGATGCCTGAGGGCGTCAAGATCGGCCAGCTTCGGAACCGGAACGGCCTCCTGCCGCAGCCAGCCCTGCGCCTCGGCCGACTTCATCGTCGGATCGAAGTGCCCCAGCCCGGTCAGCCGCCGGGGATCGATCCGGCCCTGCAACGCGATCTGGACCGGCGCAGCGGAGTTCAGCGCCGCGATTTCGCGGCGGGCGGCGGGCTCGTCGGCCTCGGGCAGGTCGGTCTTGGTCAGCAGGACAAGATCGGCCAGGGCAACCTGGCGCCTTGCTTCCTCGTGCCGGCGCAGGGTGTCCGGCCCCGTCGCGGCATCGACCGTCGCCACGACGCCATCGGTCACGAAACGCTCGGACAGGTCCATGCTGGTCAGCAGCGTGTGCAGGATTGGCGCCGGATCGGCCAGCCCGGTGGTCTCGATCATCACCCGCTCGAAGTCCAGCTCTCCCGCCTCGCGCCGTTCCGCAAGTTCGACCAGCGTGTCCAGCAGATCGCCCCGCAAGGCGCAGCACATGCAGCCCGACTGCAGCAAGACCAGAGTCTCGGTCGTCGAGACGACCAGTTCGTGGTCCAGCCCGATCTCGCCGAATTCGTTGATGATGATGGCCGTGCGGCCGAAATCGCGATGGCGCAGCAGCCCGTTCAGCACCGTGGTCTTGCCGCTGCCAAGAAAGCCGGTCAGCAGCGTGACGGGAAGAGGCGTCGGGGAAGGGTCCGTCATGCCCGCCCCGCCCTTATCCGGCCCTGGCGCTTGGGGACGGCGGCGGCATCCCGGCAATCGGCGCAAGTTCCCTGCAATTCGATGACGCGACGTCCGACCTGGAAGCCCAGCGAAGCCGCGCGTTCGGAAAGGACCTCGGCAAGGCCGGCCAGTTCCAGTTCCACCGTGGCGCCGCAGCTGTTGCAGAGAAAGAAGAGACCGGCATAGCGATCCTGTGGATGCGCCGAGGGGACAAAGGCGTTGCGCGTCTCGATCCGGCTGATGAACCCCTGCTCCAGCAGAAAGTTGAGCGCCCGATAGGCGGTCGGCGGGGCCAGGGGCCGGCCCAGCCTGTGGCCCAATGCCCGCAACAGCTCGTAAGCTCTGACGGGGCCGTCGAATTTCAGCAATACCTCAAGCACCGTCCGCCGCAGCGGCGTGAAGCGGACGCCCCGTTCGGCGCAGATGCGCTCGACCGCTTCGATGCTCAGGGTGTGAGCAGGACTGGGACCGGACCCCGACATGCAACTGCCTCGCCAATGGATGAACGTAATGTTATTACGTTACCAAAACGCGCGCAAGCCTCGCCGGCATGAATGGCCCGCGGCCGGATCAAGGCGGACCCCGCAGGCCGCAACCAGCTTGATTGGCAACCCCTCTGGTCCTGTCGGGTAGACGCGCCGGGATCGGCGCAGTTCAGAACGGCGTCTGGAGCAGGCGCAGCGCCGTCGAGAAGGCAAAGATCGCCACGAGACCGCCGAGGACGATCTCGACCAGGCTGGCAAGGACCGGCGCGCGACCAAAGGCCGGCAGCGAGACATGCACGCCGCGACGCAAGCCGACCGCGACGACCGCGGCAAGGCCCGTCACCATCATGGTGCCGATCCCCATGGCATAGACCCCGGCGATCCCGACGGCGTCCAGACCGAACCGCCAGGTCAGGATCAGCAGGAACAGCGCCCCGGTGCAGGGACGCAGGGCCACTCCGGCGACCAGCGCGGCAGCTTCGCGCCACGAGCGGGTCGCCAGAACCTCCTGGGCATCGGGGACATGGGCATGGCCGCAGCCGCAGGTTTCGGAATGCGCGTGACCGTGCCGATGCCGGCCGGCGGCCAGCCTGCGCAATCCCCGCCAGCACAGGATCACCCCCAGCAGGGCGATCGCCGCGGCCGAGAACGGTTCGAGACTGGCCGAGGCGCCCTCGACGCGGTCGCGCGCGCCGCCGAAGATCCAGACGCCGACATAGACGAGGACCACCGCCACCGTCGCCTGCGCAAGGCTGGTGATCGCGGCCAGGCTGACCATGCGCTTCATCGGCACGTCGGTCGCGACCCCATAGGCGCCGATCAGCGCCTTGCCGTGTCCCGGCCCCAGCGCATGCAGGAAACCATAGGCGAAGCAGATGCCCAGAAAGGTCGTGACCGCCCCGGCCTCGCCGCCCCGCAGGGCGCGCAAGGCACGCGCCAGCGCGTTCTGATAGTCGCGCTGCCAGCCCACCGCCATCCGGGCGACTCGGTCGTCCAGCCCGGTCCAGAAGACCAGGCCGGCGGCCACCGCAAGAGCCAGCAGGGTGACGGGGATCACCTTGCGCATTCCAGCCTCATGTCGTCAGCGAAATCGCCGCCCACATCGGGATATTTGCCCTGATCCATGATCTCGTCATTGGTCAGCTTGGCCAGTTCGTCGCCATATTTGCGTTGCGCGGCGGCGATGTCGGCCTTTTCGATCTCGATCCGGCAATCGTCCCGGCCGTTGATCCGGGGGGCTCCGGCCAGGTCATAGAAGGTGTAATAGGTCGGATCATAGACCTGCGCCTCGATCCGCTCGTCCTCGGGCCTGATCCGGTCCAGAAGCGCACGGATATGGGTCACGATGATCCGGCCCTGCTGATAGCGCACGGCAATGTCCAAAGGGCCGGACAGCGCAACCGGCTTGCCGTCACGGGTCAGATAGAGGTCGCCCGCGAAATCCTCGGGCCAGTCGCTGAACATGGCGGTGAGGCGGGCGATCTCGTCATCCGTCAGCACGCCATCGCCGTCCTTGTCCATCTCCATGTCCTCGACCATCAGCATCGAGGAGAAATCGTCGAAGGCCCAGACCACGCTGACGGCGCCCAGCCTGCCCTCACCGTCGAAGCGGAACGTCAGCCCGGTGTCGATGAAGACATGCGGATGCGCCTCGGCCTTTCCGAGCGAAAGGACCGACAGCAGACACAGTGTAGCAAGCCCGAGACAGCGCATGGAGCCTGCCTTATGCGCTGGCGTCCGCCTGGACAAATCACAAAACCGGCGTCTCGGCAGTTCCCCGCCGGAGTCTCGGCCCGCTTTCACGTGCCGTGCCACCCTCTCGGACGGAAGCGGAGGGTTGTTGAACCTCGTCTCTTGCCGTCGCAGTTCGGTAATGTAATAACATCACGCAAATTCGAGTCTGTCATGCAGCGACGCCCGGAGCCGCCTGAAATGAACCCCCGCACGGCCGATGCCTGTATCACCTTCGAGGATCTGACGGTCGGCTATGGCAGCCATGCCGCTGTCCATCACCTGAACGGCCCGGTTGCGGCCGGCGCGCTGCTCGCCGTGGTCGGGCCGAACGGATCGGGCAAGTCCACGCTGGTCAAATGCATCACCGGGCTGCTCAATCCGCTCAGCGGCAGCTGCCGCATCGCGCCGCGGACCAGCCTGGCCTATCTGCCGCAGCAATCCGAACTGGACCGCAGCTTTCCGGCGCGGGTGGTGGACCTGGTCGCGCTTGGCCTGTGGCGCAAGCGCGGCCTGCTGGGCCGGCACCGGGCCGAGGATCGCAAGGCCGTGGCGGATGCATTGCGCGCCGTAGGGCTGGAGGGCTTCGAAGGGCGTCCCATCGACAGCCTGTCGGGCGGTCAGTTGCAGCGCGCCCTGTTCGCCCGGGTGCTGGTTCAGGATGCCGATCTGATCCTGCTGGACGAGCCCTTCAACGCCATCGACGAAAAGACCATCCGCGACCTCATCGGCCTGATCCTGCACTGGCATGGCGAAGGGCGCACGGTAGTCGTGGTCGTCCATGACCTCGACCTGGTGCGGGCGCATTTCCCGCAGGCGCTGCTGCTTGCCCGCCGTCCCATCGCCTGGGGACCCACCGCCAAGGTCGTCACGCCCGCAAACATGCAGCGCGCCCGGCAGTTCCAGGAAGCCTGGGACGAGAAGGCGCCCTGGTGCGAGCCGTCCCCCGCCCCGGCCAGAGGCGCTGCGTGATGTTCGACTGGGTCGTGGCGCCTTTCATGGAATTCGCCTTCATGCAGCGCGCGCTGGCGGGGGCGCTCTTGCTGTCGCTCTCGGCCTGCCCGGTCGGCGTCTTCCTGATGCTGCGCCGGATGAGCCTGACCGGCGACGCCATGTCCCACGCCATCCTGCCGGGCGCGGCGGCGGGCTTCCTGCTTTACGGGCTGGAGATCGTGCCGATGACCATCGGCGGGCTGATCGCCGGTGCCATCGTGGCGCTTGGCGCCGGCGCTGTCGCACGGCTGACGGTGCAAAAGGAGGACGCCTCGATGGCGGCCTTCTACCTGGTCTCGCTGGCCATCGGGGTCGTCATGGTCAGCCTGCGCGGCTCCAGCGTCGATCTGATGCATGTTCTGTTCGGCACGGTGCTGGCGCTGAACGACGATGCATTGCGGCTGATCGGGCTTGTCGCCGCCGTCACGCTGGCGACCACGGTGCTGCTGTGGCGTGCGCTGGTGGCGGAATGCCTCGATCCGCTGTTCCTGCGTTCGGTCTCGGGCCTGGGGGGCGTGGTGCACTTCGCCTTCCTGGGGCTGGTGGTGCTGAACCTGGTCGCCGGGTTCCAGGCGCTTGGCACGCTGCTGTCGGTCGGGCTGATGATCCTGCCGGGCGCTGCGGCGCGGTTCTGGGTGAACACGACCCTCGCGATGTGCGTCGTCTCGGTCGGGATCGGCATCGTCTCCTCGCTGGGCGGGCTCTTGCTGTCCTATCACGCCAGCCTGCCCTCGGGTCCGGCGATCATCCTCTCGGCAGGGGTGGTCTATCTCGTCTCGCTTCTGGCGGGGCCGCGCGGCGTGCTGCGGCCCGCCCTGCCCCGCCGCCACCACCGGACGGCCTGACGCCATGAAAGGATATCCCATGAAAGACTGGCTCTTCCGCATCGCCGCCTGCTCGGCAATCACGCTTTCTTCCTTTGCGGCTGCGCAGGCGGAACCGCTGGACGTGGTCGCGACCTTCTCGATCATCGGGGATTTCGCGGCAGAGGTCGGCGGCGATCGGATCAGGCTGAACGTACTGGTCGGCCCGGATTCCGACACGCATGTCTATGAGCCGCGCCCGGCCGACGCGATCGCGCTGGCCGGCGCCGATGTGGTGCTGACCAACGGGCTGGAGTTCGAGGGCTTCCTGACCCGCCTGATCGCCGCCAGCGGAACCGATGCCGCCGTCGCCACCCTGACCGACGGGGTTGAGACCATGGAGGAGCCGGGCGGCGGCCATTACCACTATATCGACGGCAAGGCGATCTTCCATGCCGGCGCGCATGATCCCCATGCCTGGCAATCGGTGCCGAATGCCAAGATCTATGTGCAGAACATCGCCGCCGCCTTCTGCGCCGCCGATGCCGAGGGCTGCCCCGCCTATGAGGCGAATGCGGCCCGCTATGCCGGCGAACTGGACGCCCTCGATACCCAGATCCGCAGCGCCGTCGCCGCCCTGCCCGAGGACCGCCGCACCGTGGTGGTCGCCCACAACGCCTTCCGCTATTTCGAAGCCGCCTATGGCGTGGATTTCCTGTCGCCGCAGGGCATCTCGACCGAATCCGAGGCCGCTGCGGCCGATATCGCGGGCCTGATCCGCGAGATCCGCGACCGCAAGGCCGCGGCCATCTTCGCCGAGAACATCAGCGACACGAGGCTGCTGGAGCAGATCGCGCGCGAGGCCGGACTGCCGCTGGCCGGCACGCTCTATTCCGACGCGCTGTCCGGGCCGGACGGTCCCGCGTCCGACTACATCGCGATGATGCGGCACAATGCCGGTGCCATCACCGCGGCGCTGGCCGCCGACTGACCCGACCGCGCCGGGCCGCTTCAATTCCTTCATCCCGAACCTCATCAAGGAGAGACCATCCATGTTCAGACAACTCGCGGGCGCCAGCACCCTGGCGCTGATCCTGGCCGGCGGCGCCGTCGCCCAGGATCACGACCACGACCACGATCACGACCATGGCGACGTCACGCTTTACCGCGTCTTCGTCGGCGACCATGAAAAGGGTCAGGTCACCGCGTTCGACCTGTCCGAACCCGACCATCGCTGGACCTTCCCGACCACCGGCCAGGTCAAGCTCTATTCCGTTGCCGGCGGCGCGGTGGTGGCCGCGGTGCAGTCCGATGCCGATACGGTGCAGTTCATCCGCAGCGGCATCTCGTTCCACGACCACGGCGACCATCGCGACATCGAGGTGGGCGATCCCGCGGCCATCGACGCCAGCCTGACCGGGCCGCGCCCGTTCCACTTGGTCGAGCATGACGGCAAGGTGGTGCTGAACTACGACAATGGCGGCTATGCCGAGATCCTCGACGGCGGCGCGCTGGCCGAGGGCAAGGTCGAGCCGGTGAAGTTCCCGCAGGCCCGCGCCCATCACGGGTTCGTCGCGCCCTTGGGGGGAAGCTGGCTCTCCACCGTCGCCTCGGACGAGAAGGTCGAGGGCGACGCCTCGGTGCCGCGCCTCGGCCTGCAGGCCTTCGATGCCGAGGGCAATCCGGCGGGCGAGCTGGCCACCTGCACCGCGATCCATGGCGAGGCCTTCTCGGGCGCCTATCTGGCCGCCGGCTGCAAGGAGGGCGTGCTGACCGTCAAGGCCGGCGCGAACGGCCCGGAATACAAGCTGCTGCCCTATCCCGAGGATCTGCCGCAGGGCGTGACCACCGGCACGCTGCTGGGTTCGACCGGCATCCAGGTGTTCCTGGGCAATTACGGCCCCGACGGGCTGGTGGTGCTCGACCCGGTGGACGAGCCGCATTACCGCTACATCAAGCTGCCCTTCCGCCGGGTGGATTTCGCGCTCGACCCGGCCAAGCCCTCGACCGGCTACGTGCTGACCGAGGACGGCAGCCTGCACCGCATCGACCTGCTGAAGGCCGAGATCGCGGCCAGCGCCAAGGTGACGGAGCCCTATTCGATGGACGGGCATTGGAACGACCCGCGCCCGCGCATCGCCATGGCCGGCAATGAAATCGTCGTCACCGACCCCAACGCAGGTCTGGTGCGCCGCATCGCGACCGAGAGCCTCGAAGAACTCGGGACGGTCGAGGTCGAGGGCAAGCCCTACAACATCGCCGTGACCGGCGGCAGCGGCGTCACGCATTGACGCAGGCACGACACGAAAGGGGGCGGTTTTCCGCCCCCTTCTTTAATTCGGGCAGGACGTATCAGCCGATCCGGCCGCCGCCCTGTTTCGTGATCGCCACCACCGCCGGGCGCACCGGCATGTCGTCGCGGAAATCCGGCCAGCGGGTCGACAGGTCCTCGTAATAGGACGGCCGGCCGTGGCCCTCCCAATCCTCGCCGCCGTCGCCGGGATGCTGCACCGCCACGAAGAAGGTGGTCAGGTCCGGCGTCGGACAGGGGCCGCACATCTCGGCCCCCACGGGCACGCGATAGAACAGCCGCGAGGTGCCGCGCGCCGCGCCCTCGACATCCACCGCCCAAAGACCATCCGTGCGCCCGGTATCCGAAGGCGAATTGCCGTCGGTCGAGACCCAGAGCCGCCCGTCGCTGTCGATGGCGCAATTGTCGGGCATGCCGAACCAGCCATTCGCCGTGGTTGCGGTCGAGAAGGTCGCGCCCACCTCGGCCACCGAAGGATCGCCGCATTGCAGCAGGATCTCCCAGCTGCCCTTGGTCGCCGCCAGATCGCCCCCGTCCTCGAGGATCTCGATGATATGGCCGAAGGCATTGTCCACGCGCGGGTTGGCGGCATTCGCCTCTTCGCGCTTGGTGTTGTTGGTCAGCATGACATAGGCCCGGCCGGTCTCGGCATTGGGCTCGATATCCTCGGGCCGGTCCATCGGCGTCGCACCCAGCAGGTCGGCGGCGCGGCGGGTCTCGATCAGCACGTCGGCCTGGCTCTCGAAGCCGTTCTCGGCAGTCAGCGGTCCCTGCCCGTGCACCAGCGGCAGCCAGACGAAGCTGCCATCCTCGTCGAAGCGCGCGACGTAAAGCGTGCCTTCGTCCAGCAGGTCCAGGTTCGCGGCGCGGTCCTCGGGATCATAGCGGCCGGCGGTCACGAACTTGTAGACATAATCGAAACGCTCGTCGTCGCCCAGATAGAAGACGACGCGCCCGTCCTTGGCCAAGGCGCTCGCCGCGCCCTCGTGCTTGAAGCGGCCAAGCGCGGTGCGCTTCTTCGGGGTCGAGTTCGGGTCCATGACATCGACCTCAACGATCCAGCCGAAGCGGTTGGGCTCGTTCGGTTCCTTGCCGATGTCGAAGCGGTCGTGGAACTTGCCCCAGGCATAGCTGTCCTCGGGGATGCCCATGCGCTTGTAGTTCTCGGCCTCGGGGTGGCCTTCGGGCAGCGCGCCGGTAAAATAGCCGTGGATGTTCTCCTCGGCCATGATGTAGGTGCCCCAGGGCGTCACGCCGCCGGCGCAATTGTTGATGGTGCCCAGGACGCGGGTGCCGTCCGGATCGGCGGCGGTCTGCATCCGCGCATGCCCGGCGGCCGGACCGCGGATATCCATCGGCGTCTTGGCGGTGATGCGGCGGTTCAGCGCGCCGTCCAGCACCGGCTGCCATTTGCCGTCCACCTTGCGGATCTCGATCACCGTGCCGCCATGCGCGGCCATCTCGATGTCCACGCGGTCCTCGGTCGCATCGGCGACGGCGATCTTGCCGTCCTCGACGGTGACGATGCCGGGGAACATCAGGTGTTCGTTGGTATATTCGTGGTTCACCACCAGCAGGCCGCGGTCATCGGCGCCGTCCAGCGGGATGAAGCCGACGAAATCGTTGTTATAGCCGAACTGGCGTTCCTGCGCGGCTTCGGACTGGTTCAGCGGGTCGAATTCCGGCGCGTCGGCAAAAACCTTGTCGCCCCAGCGCAGCAGGATGTCGGCGTCATAGCCCTGGGCCACGTGATGGTCGGCATCGACGCCGGCCGTCACCTCGGGGAAGTCGAAGGCCGAACCTTCGACGGCATCCTGGGCGCGCGCCTCGTCGGCGGCCAGCAGGGCGAAGGGGCTGACGGTGGCCGAGATGGCGGTCGCGGCCATCGAGCCCTTCAGGAAACCGCGGCGCGAGAAGCGCGCGGCGATGATCTCGCCCATGGTGCGGTTGTCGGTCGGATTGTGGCCCGGTCCGTCAGCCTCCTCCAACTGGCTGGTGCGGAAGACATGGCGGGACGGATGTTGCTCGGTCATGAGACGCTCCTGGCTGATGGCGCGGCCCCGGCCGAAGACGGGACCGCCCCTTCCATAGCGGCCCAGTTTGACCAAAGAGTGACAGTGACCTTCCCTTTCAGTTCCGGGATGATCCGCAGCACGGGGAACGGCAGGCACAAGAGGTTGAACGCGGTTTGATCCCGGTTCCGGCCGACACGCGGATCTGGCCGATGGCAGGCGGCATGGGCAAGGGTTTTGCGACGCAGGCCGAGGCGGGGCTGAAGCAGGATCGTTCGCCGGGCCTTTCTTCGTCTTCGGGCAGCCTATCCTATTTGGTCGTGTAGCCGCCGTTGACAAGAATGGTCTGCCCGGTCATCCACCAGCCCTCCGAGACCAGGAAGCGGATATGGGGCACGATGTCCTCGATATCGGTCAGGCCGGTCCTGGAGAACCTCGAAAGCGCCGCCGCCGTCCTGTGATAGGCAACCGCATCCTCGCCCTCTGCCGGATAGAAGAAGGGCGTATCCATCGGGCCCGGACCGATCGCAGTCACCGAGATGCCGCGATCGCCGAACTCCTTCGACGCGGCGCGGGTGAAATGCTCGACCGGCGCCTTGGTGCCGGCATAGGCCGCATAGAAGGGCGTGAAGGCGCCCAGCAGCGAAGTGACGAGCGTGCAGATCTTGCCGTTGTCGTTGAGATGCTTGCCGGCTTCCTTCAGGAAGAAGAAGGCGGTCTTGGCATTCACCGCCGCCATCTCGTCATATTCGGCTTCCGAAACTTCGACGATGGGCTTCTTCAGCACCTTGCCGACGGTGTTGATGGCGATGTCCGGCCTGCCGATGGCGGCGATCGCGTCGCCAAAAAGCCTTTCCATCGCTCCGGCGGTGGTCAGATCGGCCTGCAAGGCGATGGCCTCGGCACCAGCGGCCTTGACGGCGGCGACGGTCGCGTCGGCATCCGCCTTGGTCGATGCGCTGTTGTAGTGGATGGCGATGGCTTTCGCGCCGTGCCCGGCAAGATCGCGCGCGACGAGCCCGCCGAGATTCTTCGCACCGCCGGCGATGATGACGGTCTTGCCCTTGATGCTGTGGTCGGTCATGGATCGTTCTCCTTTGTCCGCAGGGCGCCGGTATGGGCGCCGCTTCCGTCCGGACAACATACCGTATGGAAATTGTGGATAAATCCGGCTATTCTGACATCACCTGTCAGAAAAACGGCACAATAGGGCAGCCGAACTTGGACCGCATCGACCTGTTCCGCGTCTTCACCCGTGTCGTCGAATGTTCCAGTTTCACCCGGGCCGCCGACACGCTCGGCCTCCCACGCTCATCGGTGTCGGCGGCCGTGCAGGAACTCGAGGGTCGCGTCGGCGCGCGCCTGCTGCATCGCACCACGCGCCGCGTCTCGCCGACGCAGGACGGCAGGGCCTTCTATGATCGCTGCCTGCGGGTCATTTCCGATGTCGAGGACACCGAGAACCTGTTCCGGCAGACGGCGGCGCAGCCCTCGGGCAGGATCAGGGTCGACGTTCCGGGCCGGATCGGGCAGCTGATCATCGCGCCGGCCCTGCCGGAATTCCTTGATCTCTACCCGCAGATCGACATCGACCTTGGTGTCACGGATCGGGCGGTGAACCTTGTCGAGGACGGCGTGGATTGCGTGCTGCGCGTCGGGCCGCTTGACGATTCCGGGCTGATCGCAAGGCCGCTCGGCAAGCTGGCGCTGATCAATGTCGCCAGTCCCGCCTATCTCAAGCGCCATGGCATTCCGGACAGCCCCGACCGCCTTGGCGCCCATTGGGGCGTCAACTACGCTTCGCCCTCCAGCGGCAGGGTCGAGGAATGGGAATGGATGGACGGCGGAATCCTCCGCACCCGGCCATTGCGTGCCCGCGTCACCGTCAACAGTGCCGAAGCCTGCATCGCCTGTTGCCTGGCGGGTCTCGGACTCATCCAGATCCCGGCCTATGATGTCCGCGCGCATCTCGAAGCCGGAGAGCTTGTCGAGGTGATGCCCGATCACCGGGCCGAGGCCCTGCCGATGACATTGCTCTATCCGCACCGGCAGCATCTTTCACGCCGGCTCCAGGTGTTCGCCGACTGGCTGGAGGCGCTGCTGAGGCGGGACGTGATCGCGGAATAGCCGGTCATCGTCCTTGCTCGGCCGTATCGGGGCGAGCATTGATCGCCGCCAGATCCTCGGCCATCCTGCCTGCCAGCCATTCGCAGATCTGCGGAACCACCGGCGGCAAGGGTTTCGACCGCGGTGCGATCAGGGAATGCTGGCGGCCCGTGCGCAATCTTTTGTCCGACGCTTCAACCATCCTTCCCTCGCGCAATGCACGCGAGACGACGCTGATCCAGCCAAGCGCGATGCCCTCGCCCCGCTCGGCCGCCTGCAGGATCACGGAATAGTCGGAAAAGCGGTGCCACTGTCCCGACCGGGCGAAGCCGGGGCCCAGCAGCCTTTGCCAATGGGCCCCGTGCGCGTCATCGAGGTTCAGGAAGACATGGCCTGACGGATCGTCCGTCAACGGTCCCCGCTTGGCCAGATAGTCGGGGCTGCAGACGGGCAGGATGACCTCGGGCGCGAAGGGCCAGACATGATAGCGCGGGTCGTCGTCGCGCACGATCCGGGTGGCGATGTCTGCATGGGCGGGCGGCTCGCCCAGCATGCCCGGGGCCAGGTCCAGGCGCAACTCGATGCCCGGAAAGGCGGCTTTGAAGCTGCCCAGCCGGGGCAGCAGCCAATGGGTCGCAAAGGAACTGGAAAAGGACAGCGTGACCCGGGTCCGGGCAAAGCGGTCCTGCGCCTCGGCAATGGCCGCGCCGATGCCGGCAAAGCCTTGGGAGACGGCGTCGAAGATGCGCTGCCCGTCTGCGGTCAGGGCGATGCCCGCCGGGCTGCGGTCGAACAGGCGCAGGCCCAACTCGGCTTCAAGCTGGGCGACGGCCCGGCTGACCGAGGGTTGGGTCACGTTGAATTCCCGCGCCGCGGCCGAGAAGCTGCCGGTGCGCGCCGCGGCTTCGAAAACGAACAGCGCGCGCGTGGCTGCGCCCAGTCGGAGCGGAGGGGTCATGCCTGCAGCGTATACCCCCTGTCAGGATTATCAAGCTTCCTGCCACGCCCGTCCTCGCGCAGGTTGAAAGGACAGCTTGCGCCCGGAAGTGCCGCTGCAGACAGGACCACAGCATGCCGATGATCGCCCCCGACGCCCCATCAGACGACCCGCTTCTTCGCCCCTTCCGCCTGCGGGGACTGCAACTGCGCAACCGTGTCGTCAGCACCAGCCATGCCTCGATGCTGGACGATGGCGGAATGCCGGGGGAGCGTTACCAAGCCTATCACGAGGAGAAGGCCAGGGGCGGCATCGGCATGACGATGATCGGCGGCTCGGCCATGATCTCGCGCGATTCCAGCTGGGGCGGGGGGCAGCTGAACCTGGCGGATGACGCGGTCATCCCGCATCTGGCGGCGATGGCAGAGCGGATCCATGGCCAGGGGGCGGCGATCATGTGCCAGATCTCGCATCTGGGCCGGCGGGCGACGGCGCTTGGCGGGGCCTGGCTGCCGGCCATTGCGCCCTCCCGCGTGCGCGAGACCCGGACCCGCAGCTTTCCGAAAGAGATGGACCGCGCCGATATCGACCGGGTGATCGCGGATTTCGCCGCCGCCGCCCGGCGCTGCCAGGAGGCGGGGCTGGACGGGGTCGAGACGCTGACCGGCGGGCACCTGATCGGCCAGTTCCTGTCGCCGCGCACCAACCATCGCAGCGACGGCTTCGGCGGATCGCCTGCCAACCGCGCCCGCTTCGCGCTGATGGTGCACGAGGCGATCCGCCGTGCCGTGGGCGACGATTTCGTGGTGGGCATCCGCTATGTCGTCGACGAAGGCGGCACGGACGGGCTGACCGCTGGCGACGCTCTGGACATCGCCCGGATGATCCAGGCCGAGGGGCATGTGGACCTGTTCGACTGCATCTATGGCCGCATGGACAGCGACCTGCTGTTGACCGAGGACAACATGCCCGGCATGTTCCAGCCCTCGGCCCCCTATCTGGCGCATATCCGCGCCTTCCGGCAGGCGGTGTCGCTGCCGGTCCTGCACGCGGGCGGCATCCGCGACGTGGCCACCGCGCGCCATGTGCTGCGCGACGGGATCGCGGATCTGGTCGGCATGACGCGCGCCCATATCGCCGACCCGCATCTGGTCGCCAAGATCGCGGCCGGGGTCGAGGATCGCATCCGCCCTTGCGTCGGCGCCTCCTATTGCCTGTATCGCAAGGCGCATTGCGTCCATAACCCCGCGACCACGCGCGAAACCACCCTGGGCCACGCGATCCCCCGGTCCCCCGCGCCGCGCCGCGCCATTGTCGTGGGCGGCGGCCCGGCGGGGATGGAGGCCGCGCGCGTGCTGGCCGAACGCGGCCACCGCGTCACCCTGATCGAGGCTGCGGCGCACCTTGGCGGGCAGATCCTGGTGGCGGCCAAGGCTCCGGGGCGCCGCAACCTGCTGGGCATCATCGACTGGCGGCGCAGCGAATTGGAGCGGCTGGGGGTGGATGTCCGCCTGAACACCTGGGCCGAGGCCGCCGACATCCTGGCCGAGGTCCCCGACATCGTCGTCGTGGCGACCGGCGGCATTCCCGACCTGGACTGGCTGGAGGGGGCCGAGCATTGCCACAGCACCTGGGATCTGCTGACCGGCGCGGTCGCGGCCCAGGGCGAGGTGCTGGTCTATGACGGCACCGGGCGGCAGGCAGCCCCGTCCTGCGCGCTGAAGCTGGCCGATGCCGGGCGGACCGTCACCCTTGCCACCCCCGACGCGGTCCCTGCGGCCGAGATGCCCTATCAGGACGCGACCAGCTTTCGCAAACGCTTCTATCAGGCGGGCCTCGCCATCCTGACCGATCATGCCCTGATCCGGGTCGAGCGCCGGGGAAACCGGCTGCGCGCCACCTTGCGCAACGAGATGACGGGGGCGGAACGCAGCCTGGACGTTGCGCAGGTGGTGATGGAACACGGCACGCTTCCGGTGGACGATCTGTTCGCCGAATTGCGCCGGTCAAGCAAGGGCTTCGCGCTGCACCGGATCGGCGATGCGGTCGCCAGCCGCGACCTGCATGCCTCGATCCTGGATGCCTATCGGCTGTGCCTGGGGTTGTGACGGCGGGCCTTGGGCGCAGGCCTTGGGGTGGGCTTCACCCCGCCGCGCGCCCGGAAAAAGGTGGGTAAAACCCCACCCTGCAGGCCGCTTGCCCTTTCATGGGGGTGTGACAGCGTTTCGAGAAGGGGCGGGCCTTACAGCCCGCCGAAATGGAACGCCTTGGTTTCCAGATATTCCTCGATCCCGTCCTGCGCCCCCTCGCGGCCAAGGCCCGAGGCCTTGACGCCGCCGAAGGGCGTTTCGGCATGGCTGACCGCGCCGGTGTTCAGCCCGACAAGGCCGAACTCCAAGGCCTCGCCCACGCGGAAGGCGCGCGCGATGTCGCGGGTGAAGAAATAGGCGGCCAGGCCGAAGGGCGTGCCGTTGGCGATGGCCAGAGCCTCCTCCTCGGTCTCGAAGCGGAAGATCGGGGCGACGGGGCCGAAGGTTTCCTCGGCGGCCAGCTGCATCTGGGTCGTGGCGCCGACCAGAACCACCGGATCGGCATAGGCATCGGGCAGATCGCGCGCGGCGGTGGCGCGGGTCGCGCCCTTGGACAGCGCGTCCTCGACATGGGCGCGGATCTTGGCGATGGCGGCGCCGTTGATCATCGGGCCGATGGTCGTGCCCTCGGCCGTGCCGGGGCCGACCTGCAGCGCATCGACACGCTTCGCCAGCGCCGCGACGAAGGCGTCGTGGATGCCCGACTGCACCAGGATCCGGTTCGCGCAGACGCAGGTCTGCCCGCCGTTGCGGAACTTGGACAGCATCGCGCCCTCGACCGCCGCGTCCAGGTCGGCATCGTCGAAGACGATGAAAGGCGCGTTGCCGCCCAGCTCCAGCGACATGCGCTTCAGCGTCGGCGCGCATTGTTCCGCCAGCAGCGCGCCGACGCGGGTCGAGCCGGTGAAGGACAGCTTGCGCACCACCGGGCTGGCGGTCAGCGTGGCGCCGATCGCCTCGGGGCGGCCGGTCAGGATGTTGATGACGCCCGCCGGGATGCCCGCGCGTTCGGCCAGCACGCCAAGCGCCAGCGCCGAATAGGGGGTGAGGTCCGACGGCTTCACCACCATCGTGCAGCCCGCCGCCAGCCCCGGCGCCACCTTGCGGGTGATCATCGCGATGGGAAAGTTCCAGGGCGTGATGATCGCGCAGACGCCCACGGGTTCCTTCATCGCAAAGACCTTCTTGCCCGGCACGGGCGAGGGGATGATCTTGCCGTTGATCCGCCGCGCTTCCTCGGCGAACCAGCGCAGGAAGGAGGCGCCATAAAGCACCTCGCCCCGCGCCTCGGCCAGGGGCTTGCCCTGTTCCGCGGTCAAGATCTGCGCCAGGTCGTCGGCGTGGTCCAGCATCAGCTGATACCAGCCCATCAGCAGGTCGGCGCGCTCGGCATGGGTGCGCTTGCGCCAGGCCAGCATGGCGCGTTCCGCGGCGGCGATGGCCTGCGCGGTTTCATCTGCCGTGCAGTCGGGCATGGTGCCCATGGCGCGGCCGGTGGCGGGGTTCATTACCTCCATGTCGGGGCGGGCGATCCACTGGCCGTCGATCAGCGCGGCCTGGCGGAACAGGCCGGGATCGTTCAACTGCGGGCCGAAATCGGTCATCTGGTTCATGCTTGTTCCTCCAGCGCGGCCAGGACGGCTGCGGTAATGGCATCGGTGCCGTGCAAGCCGGGGCGGATGCCGATGCCCCGGGCGGTGGCGGATTCGATGGCGGCCAGCACCGCATCGGCGGCGGGCTTTTCGCCCAGGTGCTCCAGCATCATCGCCCCCGACCAGATCGCGGCGATGGGATTGGCGAGGTTCCTGCCCGCGATGTCGGGGGCCGATCCATGCACCGGCTCGAACATCGACGGGCCGCTGCGGTCGGGGCAGATATTGGCCGAGGCCGCGAAGCCCAGGCCGCCCTGGATCGCCGCGCCCAGATCGGTCAGGATGTCGCCGAACAGGTTCGAGGCGACGATCACGTCCAGATCCTGCGGCGCCATCACCATCTTGGCGGCCATGGCGTCGATATGCATGGGACTGACGGTCACGTCGGGATATTCGGCGGCAACCTGCTGCGTCACCTCGTCCCAGAACACCATCGAGTATTTCTGCGCATTGGATTTCGTGACCGAGGTCAGATGCCCCCGCCGCGCCCGCGCCTGTTCGAAGCCGAAGCGGATGATGCGCTCGACCCCCTTGCGGGTGAAGATCGCGGTTTCGGTGGCGACCTCGTTGTCGCGGCCCTGGTGGACGCGGCCGCCGGCGCCGGAATATTCGCCCTCGGTGTTCTCGCGGATGCAGAGGATGTCGAAGCCTTCCGCCCTCAGCGGACCTTC
The DNA here is from genome assembly GCF_000518925.1 of Paracoccus sp. J39. Lineage (NCBI taxonomy): Bacteria > Pseudomonadati > Pseudomonadota > Alphaproteobacteria > Rhodobacterales > Paracoccaceae > Paracoccus > Paracoccus sp. J39. Next base: position 73,664 of record NZ_JAEN01000008.1, read on the forward strand.
CACGCCGGGCAGCAGCCGGTGCGGACGGATATTGGCATATTGGTCGAAGGCCTTGCGGATCGGCAGCAGCAGCCCGTGCAGCGACACCGAATCCGGCACCGTGGCGGGCCAGCCGACCGCGCCCAGATAGATCGCGTCGAAGGCGCGCAGCTGCTCGATCCCGTCCTCGGGCATCATGCGGCCGGTGGCCAGACAGGTCTCGCAGGACCAGTCGAAGCGGGTCGGTTCCAGCGTGAAGCCGAAGCGCGCGGCGGCGGCGTCCAGCACCTGCATCGCGGCGTCGGTCACATCCACGCCGATGCCGTCGCCGGGGATCAGCGCGATCTTGTGGGCGGTCATGGTCTTCTCCTTCAGATGTCGATCAGCACCGATTTCGTGCGGCGGTTCGCGGCGAATGCCTCGCGCCCCAGATCCTTGCCAAGCCCCGAGGCCTTCCAGCCGCCGGTCGGCAGGATATGGTCGCGCGACCGGCCATAGCGGTTGACCCAGACCGTCCCCGCTTCCAGCCGCCGCGTCAGGCGCAGGGCGCGGGACAGGTCGCGGGTGAACAGCCCGGCGCAAAGGCCATAGGTCGGGTGCTGGGCCAGGGCCAGCCCCTCCTCCTCGGTGTCGAAGGTCTGGAAGGTGGCGACCGGGCCGAAGATTTCCTCGGTCACGGCGGGGTTGTCGGCCGAAACGCCGCCGATCAGGGTCGGCCGGTAGAAGCTGCCCTCGTGATCGAAGCGGGTGCCGCCGCACAGGATCTCGCCGCCCTGCGCCCGCGCCGCCTGCACGATGCCGTCGATCCGCCGCAGCTGCGGGTCCGAGATGATGGGCGAGAAGCCGGGGCTTTCCGCCCAGGTCGGCGCCGGGCGCGGCCTGGCGAAGCGGTCGGCCAGCCGCGCGGCCAGCGCATCGGCGATGCCGCGCTGCACGATGATGCGCGATCCGGCGATGCAGAACTGGCCGGCATTGGGCAGGATGCCGCGTTCCAGGCAGGTGGCGGCCAGGTCGATATCGGCATCGTCGAACACCAGCATCGGGCTTTTGCCGCCCAGCTCCAGGGTCATCGGCTTGATGCCGGTGCGCGCGATATTCTCCATGATCGCCGCGCCTGCGCGGGTCGAGCCGGTGAAGCTGACCTTGTCGATGCCGGGATGCCCGGTGATCGCCGCCCCGGTGACCGGCCCGTCGCCCAGGACGACATTGACCAGCCCCGCGGGAATGCCTGCGCGCACCGACAGTTCGGCCATGTAAAGCGTGGACCAGGGCGTCATCTCGGACGGTTTCAGCACCACGGCATTGCCTGCGGCCAAGGCCGGCGCCAGCTTCCAGCCCGCCATCGAGATCGGGAAGTTCCAGGGCGCGATGGCGCCGACCACGCCATAGGGCTCGGCCGCGATGAAGCCCAGGCTGCCCGCGCCCGTGGGCACCAGGTCGCCGCCTTCCTTGTCGGCGAATTCGGCGAAGAAGCGGATCTGTTCTGCCGTCACCGGCACGTCGCCTGCGGCCACATGCGCGACGGGGCGGGACGAGCAGACCGCCTCCAGCCGGGCGAGCACCGGGGCCTCGGCCTCGATCAGGTCGGCCCAGGCATGCAGCGCGCGCAGACGGTCGCGGGGATGCAGGGTCGCCCATCCCGACACGGCAAGCGCCCGCCGCGCCGCCGTCACCGCGCGGTCAACCATGGCCGCATCGGCCACCGGGACATGGCCGATCACCCGGCCGCTGGAAGGCGCGCGCACCTCAAGCCGCGCCTCGTCCTCGACATAGGCGCCGTCGATGAAATGGCCTGCGGGCAGGGTCAGGGACAGGGGATCGAAGGCAAGGGTCATGGCATCCTCGGCTGTTGGGACAAGGGTGGCGCGGGGCGGCCGGCGAAAGCTGCCGAAGGGGCGCGTCGGGCAGCAGAAATCACCGTGCCGCACCGGGGCACGGAAGATTATGCTGTCAGTCCTCCAGCAACGCGCCGACGGGCACCGGGCGCACCGGGGGCTGGCCGCGCAGCCGGCCCACCTCCTGCGGGGCAAGACCGGCGTGGCGGGCGATCAGCGCGGCGGCGGCAAGCTGGCAATAGCGACCCTGGCAGCGGCCCATGCCGATGCGGCCCAGGGACTTCACGCGATTGGCCTCGGCCCCGCCCAGGCCTGCGGCATCGCGCATCTGCCCCAGGGTGATCCCCTCGCAGCGGCACAGGACAGCCGCATCGGGCAGCGCATCCAGCTGGCCCGAGGGCCAGGGAAAGGCACGAGCCATCGCGGCGGCGAAGCGGTGCAGCCGCCGGGCACGGCGCAGCAGCGCGCGCGTGCCGGGCGTGGCGATTCCCAGGTCGGTCAGGCAGGCATTGGCGGCCAGGGCACCCGCGACCTCGGCGCCGTCCGCACCCAGGATGCGCAGCCCGTCGCCCGCCAGATAGAGGCCCGGCCCCGCCCGGCCCATCTCATCCGCGACCGGCAGCCATTGCGCCCAGGTGTCGGACCAGGCAAAGCGCGCGCCCGCCAGGTCGGCCAGTTGCGTTTCCGCCCGCAGGTGCCAGCCAAGCGCCACCGCGTCGCATTCCGTGACCTGCGCCCGGCCCCTGCCATCGCGCCAATGGACCGCATCCGCGGCGATCCGCTCCAGCCGGACGCCGGCGTGATAGAGCCGCCCAAGCCGCGCCCGCATCGCCAGTCCCCGCGCCGTCACCGCCGGGCGGGCCAGGGCCATGCCGATGCCGCCCCGCATCTGCGTCGCCAGGGACGAGGTGTCCAGCACCGCCGCGACCCCTGCCCCCGCCGCCAGCAGCTGCGTCGCCACCAGGGTCAGCAGCGGCCCCGATCCTGCCAGCACGATCTGCCGCCCGATGGCCACGCCCTGCGCCTTCAGCGCGATCTGCGCCGCGCCCAGGGAATAGACCCCGGCACGCTGCCAGCCATCCACCGGGACCAGGCGATCGGTGGCCCCCGTCGCCAGGATCAGCCGGTCATGGGGAATGCGTGCCGCACCGACATGCGCCACCCCGTCGCGGATCGCATGGACCGCGGATTGCGGGCGATAATCCACCTGCCCCGCCGCCACCATGGCGTCGAACAGCGCGTGCAGCGCCCGCGCCTTCCCGGCCTCGGAGCCGTAGAGCTTTTCCGGCGGGCGGGTGAAGCCTTCGGGCGGGCGGCGATAGATCTGGCCGCCGGCCCGCGCGGCTTCGTCCACCACGACCGGGCGCAGGCCCGCGCGGACCAGCCGCTCTGCCGCGCGGATGCCCGCAGGCCCGGCGCCGACGACCAGCACCCGCGTCATGCGGGCCACCCTTGCGGCGCCTCGGAAAGCAGCCGCATCCCCGCCGCAAGGGGCGTCGAGCAGGCGCGCAGGCGCGAGCCGTCCTCGGCCCAGATCCAGCAATCCTGGCAGGCGCCCATCAGGCAGAAGCCCGCGCGCCGCTCCGGCCCGAACTCGGCCGGGCGCAGCGATCCGGCGCCGGTCAGGATCGCGGTCAGCACCGTGTCGCCCATCAGCCCGGTCATGTCCCGCCCGTCGAAACGGAAGGCCACCGGCGCGCGCCCCGTCTCGGCCAGCCGGACCAGTTGCCCGGTCATTCCGCGGCCTGCGCAAGGGCCGGGCGCGGCAGGTCGGGGAAACGCGCGCAGACGGCATCGAAGGCGCGGTGCACGGCCTCGGGGCCGTTGCCCTCCATGCGGCGGAAGATCTCGGTCTTGGCGAAGAAGCGCCAGTGGATCGGCAGCGCCGTCAGGATCGCCGTCAGGGCCTCATAGGCGGCGCTGGTCCAGCGCGCCTCGAAGCCGTCGCGTTCGGGGCCGAAATGGAAATGCCCCTGATGTTCCGTCGCCTGCGCCCGCAGCGCCGCCGTGGCATCGGCATCGCCGACGACCACGCCGTAATCGCGCCGCGCCGCATCGGCCGAGACATAGCCCCGCGCCACATCCTGCTCGACGCGCCAGACCTCGCGCTCGAAGGGGTTGCCGCGCCCGCCGCCGCCGGCGGAACGGATCATCAGCACATCGCCGGGGCCAAGGATCGCGGTATCGGCGGACCCGGTGCGCCGTTCCTCGGGCGTGCCGGGGTTCACGATCATCTCGGCCAGGCCCGCAGCCTTGCCGCCCAGGATCCCCCAGGGGCGGAAGAGGCTGCGGTCGCGGTTGCGCGCGGTGATGCGGCTGTCGGGGGCGAAGACGCGGAAGGCCATCTCGGTGGCCAGCCCGCCCCGCCAGCGACCGGCCCCGCCGCTGTCCTGCGCAAGGCCGTAGCGGACGAATTCCACCGGCACCTCGGTCTCGGTGATCTCGATGGGAGTGTTCTTCAGATAGGCCGCGTCCGCGCCCGAGCCGTTGGTGCCGTCGCGCCAGGGCATGCCGCCGCCGCCGCCCACCACCGGGTTCACGGCAGCGATGACCGTCTTCTGCGTGCGCTCGTCCCGCGTCATCACGTTGATGATGCAGTTGTTGCCGGCGGGCGCGGCGGGCATCCGGTCGGGAATGGCCTGCGAGAATGCCCCGAAGATCACCGACCGCAGCCGCGCGCAGGTCAGCGACCGCATCCCCACGGCAGCGGGCGCGACCGGGTTCAGCACCGTGCCTTCCGGCGCGATGCAGGTGAAGGGCCGCGTCAGCCCGGTGTTCAGCAGGATGCGCGGGTTGAGCGTATAGAGGACGTAATAGACCCCCACCAGCAGCATGGTATGGCGCGGATCCCCGCCCGAGGGCACGTTCAGCGAACTGCCAAGCTGCGGGTCCGATCCGGTGAAATCCAGCACCGCGCTGTCGCCGCGGATCTTCAGGGTCAGGTTCAGCCGGCAGGGATTGGCCTGGTCGCTGTCCTCGTCGGCGTAATCGGCGAAATGGTAATCCCCGTCCGGGATCGCGCGCAGGATGTCGCGGGCCTGCGCCTCGGCCTGGTCCTTCAGCGCCGCGACGCCCTGGACAAAGCCCTGCTTGCCGAAACGGGCGATCATCTGGTGCACCTTGCGCTCGCCGGTGTTCAGCGCGCCGACAAGCGCCTTGATATCGCCGATGTTCAGCGCGGGCTTGCGGACATTGGTCTGCATGATCCGCAGGATCTGCTCGTCGAAGACGCCTTCGTTCACCAGCTTCATCGGCGGAAAGCGGATGCCTTCCTGGTGGATCTCGGTCAGGGACCGGGACAGGGACGCCGGCACCGCGCCGCCCATGTCGGTGTTGTGGATATGCCCGCCGGTCCAGGCGACGATCTCGCCATCCGCGAAGACCGGCTTCCACAGGTGGGTGTCGGGGGCATGGGTCGCGACATGGCCGGAATAGGGGTCGTTGGTGAAGGCCACGTCGCCGGGGCGGTAATCGTCCACCATGGCGATGGCCCGGCCATAGGTCAGGCCCGGATACCAGGTCGCGCCCAGGTCCATCGGCACCGCGAAGGTGTCGCCGCCCTTGTCCATCAGCATGACGGTGAAGTCCTGCGTTTCCTTGACGAAGGCGGAATGAGCGGTGCGGTGCAGCGTATGGGCCATGTTCTCGGCCGCCGCGCGGGCGTGGTTGGCCAGGACCTGAAGCGTCATCTTGTCGAACATGGGCTTACTCCGCAAAGCTCAGGTGGATGTTCAGGTGGTCGTCCACCCGGGCCGTCGCGCCTTCGGGGATGGCGAAGGTGGTGTCTTCCTGCGCGACGATGGCGGGGCCGTGGAAACTTGCGCCCCCCGTCAGGTCCGCGCGGTCATAGAGCGGGATCTCCTGCCACGCCCCCAGATGCACCGGCACATGGCGCGCGGGCCGGGCGGGGGCGGGATCGCCCGTCTCTGTCGGAAATTCGGGCTTCGGCCCGGCACCGATGGCGGACAGGCGCAGGTTCACGATCTCGATCCGGCCCTCGGGGTCGTCGAAATCGTAAAGACGCAGATGCGTGGCGTGGAAGGCCTGCGCGATGCGGGCGGGATCGTTCAGCCAGGCGGGTTCCAGATCGACCTCGATCTCGTAGCTCTGGCCGGCATAGCGCATGTCGGCGGACAGGCGCAGATCGGCGGCGCCGTGATGGCCCTGGGCGGCCAGCCAGGCGCGACCGTCATCGGTCAGCGCCCGGAACGGCGCGGTCAGATCCGCGCCCAGATCGGCAAAGACCGTGCGGATGAAGTCGCCGCGCAGATCGGCCACCAGACCGCCAAGCGCAGAGACCACGCCCGGACGGCGCGGGGCGATGACGCGCGAGATCCCCAGTTCGCGCGCCAGGAAGGCCCCCAGCATCGGCCCGCCGCCGCCAAAGGGCATCAGCGCGAAATCCCGCAGATCGACGCCGGCGCGCGAGGACAGCTTCTCGACCTCGACGAACATCTCGGAAATCGCGATGTCGAGGATCGCCTGCGCGGTTTCCTCGGGGCTGCGGCCAAGCTGCTCGGCCAAGGCAGCAACGGCCTGCCGGGCCAGCGCCACGTCCATCTGCAACTGGCCGTAGGCCATCTGGCTGTGGCCCAGCCAGCCGCAGACCGCCATCGCATCCGTCACCGTGGCCTGTGTCCCGCCGCGTGCGTAGCAGGCCGGACCGGGGTTCGATCCCGCCGATTCCGGCCCGACGCGCAGCACCCCCTGCGCGTCCACGCTGGCGATGGAGCCGCCGCCGATGCCGATGGAGCTGACTGAGACCGAGGGGATGTGCAACGGAAACTCGCCGATCAGCTCGTCCGATCCGAACTGCACCTGCCCGTCCACGATCAGCGCGAAATCGGCCGAGGTGCCGCCGATGTCCAGCGTCAGGATACGATCCTCGCCGGCCTGACGGGCCAGCCAGCTTGCGCCGATCACGCCGGATGCCGTGCCCGACAGCAGCATCGACACGCAGTCGCGCCGCCCCTCGGCCGCGGTCATCAGCCCGCCGTTCGACTTGGTCAGCATGGCGCGGGCCGGAACCCCCTGCCCCGCCAGCCGCGATTCCAGCGCCGTCAGATAGCCCGCGACGCGCGGGTGGACATAGCCGTTCAGGATCGCGGTCGAGCTGCGCTCGTATTCGCGGATCACCGGCCAGACCTCTGCCGAGGTGAAGACGAACAGATCGGGCGCCTGCGCCTCGATCTGCGCCTTGACGGCGGCCTCCTGCGAACCGTCGCGCCAGGAATGCAGCAGCGCCACGATCACCCCCTCGGCGCCTGCGGCCTTGGCGCGGGCCACGGCATCGGCGATGGCGACCCCATCGGGGGCGAGGGTCTGGCGGCCGTCGGCGCGCATCCGGGCGGGGATGCCGAAGATCATGTCGCGCGAGACCAGCGGGTCGGGCCGGTGGCAGAACAGCGAATACATCTCGGGCATCCGCAACCGGGCGAGCTCGATCACATCCTCGAAGCCCGCATTGGTGATCAGCGCCAGGCGCGCGCCCTTGCGCTGGATGATGGTGTTGATGCCGACCGTGGTGCCGTGCACGAAGCGGCTGACCGTCGCCGGATCCAGCCCCTCGCGTTCGGCCAGCAGCCGAAGCCCTTCCAGCAGTTCGGCGCCGGGATCGTCGGGCGTGGTCAGCACCTTCAGCGATGCGACGCGGCCCGAGGTCGCCTCCAGCGCGCAGAAATCCATGAAAGTGCCGCCGATATCGACGCCGATCTTCCAGTCCGCTACGGTCCCGTCCATTCCGCCACTCCGTCATTGGTCGAGGCGATGGAACCAGAAGCGGCGATCCGCGTCCAAGACGCAAAGCGGCGCGGGCTATAAGTCGGGCTTATGCCTTCGGATCGTGTCCCGCATCAGGCTTTCCGCGCGCGACAGCACGCGGCCCTTCAGCGTCAGCAGCGACAGGGGCAGCGCCGCATCGTCCAGCAGCGGGCATTGCCGGATGCCCGCGAATTGCGCCCAGGGCAGCAGGGAATCGACCACCGCAATCCCCAGCCCCGCCTGCACGAAGCCGACGGCGGTGATCGACATGTCGATTTCCAGGACCGGCTCGAACCGCAGGCCCTGGGCGCGGGCCGCCTGGGACAATTCGTGATGCGGCCGGGTCGCCGCGCGATAAGAGATCAATGCCTGATCCTGCAGGTCGGCAAGCCTGAGCCCGTCGCGGTCCAGGAACGGATGGCCCGGCGGCAAGAGACAGGTAAACCGCGTGCCCCCCAGCGGCTCGACGTCGATATCGGGCGGCATCGTGTCGTCCAGCGCCAGCGCCAGCATGGCATCCCCTGCGCGCAGCATGGTGATCAGCGAGGCGACCGGGGCGACATGGGCGCGCACCAGGATGTCGGGATGCGCCTTGCGATAGGCGGCCAGCACCTCCGGCAGGAAGGACATCGCCGGCGGGGGCGAGGCCGCGATGCGCACCAGCCCCGCCCGCCCCTGCCGTAGGTCGGCGGTCTTGCGGCGCAGCCCTTCCAGCCCGCCGAACAGCCGCTCGGCATCGGGCAACAGCTCCAGCGCCTCGGGCGTAGGGTGCAGGCGGCCCTTTTCGCGGGTGAACAGGGCGAAACCCAATTCGTCCTCGGCATGCAGCAGCACCTGGCTGAGGGCGGGTTGCGAGATGTTCAGCATCCGCGCCGCGGCGGTGATCGAGCCTGCGCGCATCACCGCCACGAACACCTCAAGCTGCCTGGCCCGCATCACCACCCCATAGGTTCGACTTATGGCTCACCCAAGAACCCGTCCTTGACCCTTCATGGCCCAGGGCGTTCCCTTGGGCAAGATTTTCGGGGGAACGCGGATGTCGGCGATCGTTCTGGGTGGCGGCTTGATGGGCAGCGCAACGGCGTTCTTCCTGGCGCGCCGGGGCATCGCCGCGACCCTGATCGACACCGGCCGCATCGGCGCCGGGGCGACCGTCGCATCTTTCGGCAACATCCGGCGCAGCGGGCGCTACCTGCCGCAATTGCCGCTGGCGCATCGCTCGCTTGCCCTGTGGCACCGGCTGGAGGCGCTGCTGGGCCGCGACGTGGAGTTTCGCGCGACGGGCCATCTGCGGCTGATCTTCGACCCCGAGGGCCTGGCCCTGATGCGCGGCTTTGCCGAAGACGCCCGGCCCTGGGGCTTGGATCTCGAAGAGCTGGGCCCGGACCAGATCCGGCAGCGCTTTCCGGGGCTTGGTCCGGAGGCCATCGCCGCGTCGTTCTCGCCCCGCGACGGCTCGGCCAACCCGCGCCTGATCGCGCCGGCCTTTGCCGATGCCGCGGCGCGGGCGGGGGTGCAGGTGGTGGACCAGGCGCAGGTGCTGTCCGTCAAGCCCGGCTTTACCGTCGAGACCTCGCGCGGGACCTTCCATGCCGATCGGTTGGTCAACTGCGCGGGCCATCACGGCGCGGCTCTGGCGGCGCAGTTCGGCGAACCCGTGCCGATCGAGGTTCGCGGCCCGCAGATGGCCGTGACCGAGCCCCTGCCGCACCGCATCCTGCCGGTCGTCGGGGTCTGGTCGGCGGATCACGGCGCCTATCTGCGGCAGGTCGAACGCGGCAATGTGGTCTTTGGCGGCGCGGTGGACCGGGCAGCGGTCGGCGCGGATGGCCGCGCCCATGCCGACCCTGCCCGCCTGCCCGCGCAATTGCGCGCCGTGGTGCGCCTGTGCCCGGCCCTGCGCCATGTTGCCGTTATCCGGCAATGGTCGGGGGCCGAGGGCTATGTCCGCGACGGCCTGCCGGTCATGGGCGCCTCGGGCACCACGGCGGGGCTGTTCCATGCCTTCGGTTTCTGCGGCCACGGCTTCCAGCTGGGCCCCGGCGTGGGCGATGCGATGGCGGAACTGGTCGCCACAGGCCGCTGCGAAACGCCGCTGGAGGATTTCCACATCGGGCGTTTTGCGGCATGAGCTCAGAATTTCGCCACCTTGCCCCATTGGCTGCCCTTGAAGCGGTCCAGCCGGTATTGCGCGATCTCGGTGATCGGCGTCCGGCCCAGGATCATGTCGGCCACCAGATGCCCGACCCCCGGCCCGATCCCGAAACCATGGCCCGACAGGCCCGCCGCCAGGACCAGGCCCGGCAGGCCGCAATCCGCGTCGATGACCGGCACCCCGTCGGGCGTGCTGTCGATGAAGCCCGCCCAGCTGGCCTGCACGGGAATGTCCCGCAATGCGGGCAGCAGGCGGCGGGCGCGGGCCAGCGTTTCCCTGACCAGGGCCTTCGACGGATGCGGGTCGAGAATCCGCACCCGCTCCATGGGCGTTTCGCGATCCAGGGACCAGCGGGCGCGGGTCTCGAACCCCGCAGCCCAGCCCTGCAGCCCGCCGGGGCGCAGGGCGCGCCAGCGTTTCGCGAACATCGGCAGGAAATGCCTGGCGCCGGCGATCATCCGCGGCGTCGGATCCACATTGGCCCGGCCCGAGATCGCCAGCGTATAGCCGCCATCGCCCCGGCGCGTGGCCGATACGGCAGCGGTGTGCAGGGCATCGGGCAGCCCCTCGGCCCCCGGCATCACCGACAGGATCGAACTGCGCACCGAGGCTTGCGGGAAGCCGATCCCCAGCTGGTGCAGGAAACTGCCGGCCCAGGCCCCGCCGGCCATCACCACCGTGCCGGTGCGGATCGTGCCGCGCTCGGTCACGACGCCCGCGACGCGGCCGGCCTCAAGCTCCAGCCCGCGGGCGGCGCAGGACTGGATCACATGGCCGCCATGCTTGACGATGCCCTGCGCGATCAGCGGTGCGGCGCTGGCGGGGTCGGCAATGCCGTCCGTGGGCGACCAGACGCCGCCCAGCCAGGATTTGCCGGTGGCGCGGCCGCGCTCGGCAGCCTCGGGGCCCGACAGCATCCGCGTGTCGATGCCTTCGCCTTGCGCGAAGCGGCCCCAGGCGGCCCAGCCTTCCAGCTCGGCGGGGTCATCGGTCAGATACAAGAGCCCGCAGCGGCGAAAGCCGATGCCGGGGCCCAGGTCGGCGGCCATCTGCTCCCACAGGTCCAGGCTGCGCGTGGACAAGGGCAATTCGCGGGCATCGCGGTTCTGCTGCCGGCACCAGCCCCAGTTGCGGCTGGACTGTTCCGCCCCGATGCGGCCCTTTTCCAGCAGCACCACGCTTTGCCCGGCGCGGGCCAGCCAATAGGCGGCCGAGACCCCGACAATGCCGCCGCCGATCACGACGCAATCGGCGCGGGCGGGCGGGTCTCCGGCGGTCTCGATGGACAAAAGCGGTGCGGGCATGGGGTTCTCCGGTCGTGTCACCGCAGGCTAGCGGCGGGTGGCCAGCCGCATCTGCCGCATCTCGCGGCGGCGGCGGCATTTCCTGTCGAATCGCAGCCGGTTGGCAGCGAGGCCGAATTGCAGCAGAAGGGACCCGGAACGGGAAGGAAGATCGAATGGCACCGCCGCTGAAACTGGACCGCATCGATGTGAAGATCCTGGCCGAGTTGCAGAAGAACGGCCGCATCACCAATGTCGAGCTGGCCGATCTGGTCGCGCTGTCCCCCTCGCCCTGCCTGATGCGGGTCAAGAAGCTGCAGCAGGCCGGATACATCACCGGCTACAGCGCCCAGATCAACGTGGCGAAGCTGGGCGAGACGCTGACCGTCTTTACCGAATTCACCCTGAAGAACCACCGCCCGCCGGACTTCGCGCGCTTCCAGGAGGCGCTGGAAAAGATCGACAGCTGCATCGAATGCCATCTGGTGTCGGGCGGATACGACTATCTGGCGAAATTCGTGACCTCGGGGATCGTGGACTACCAGAACATCATCGAATCGCTGATCGACCGCGACGTCGGCGTGGACAAGTATTTCAGCTTCGTGGTCATCAAGACGCCCTTCGTCAAGACGCAGATCCCGCTGACCAGGCTATTCGCGGAACGGTCCTGACGCCCGGCCGGACGAAACAGGCGGCGCCCGCCGGGCCTGTGCGGTCCGGCGGCATCCGTGGACAGGACAGCTGGCCGCGAAGGCTTGGGCCCTTGCCCGTCGCAGCTACCGTCCCGCGAACTGCGCCATCAGGGCGGGGTCCTGCTCCAGCCCCTTCAGCCAGCCGGTATCCAGCTGGGGGATCGAGCCGATCAGCAGCCGCGAATAGGGATGCGCGGCCTCGGTCGACATGCGCGCGGCGGGCAGCGCCTCGACCACCCGGCCCTTCAGCATCACCAGGACCTCGTCGCAGATCGCCTCGACCGTGGACAGGTCGTGGCTGATGAACATGTAGGACAGGTTCAGCTCTCGCTGCAGTTCCTTCAGCAGGTCCAGGATGGCCGCCGCGACGACGGTGTCCAGCGCCGAGGTGATCTCGTCGCACAGGATCAGCTCGGGCTCGGCGGCCAGGGCGCGGGCCAGATTCACCCGCTGCTTCTGCCCGCCCGACAATTCCGAGGGCAGGCGGTGGCGCAGGTGGCCGGGCAGGCGCACCATGTCCAGAAGCTCGATCACCCGGGCATTGCGCGCGGCCCCGGTCATGCCGTGATAGAAGGTCAGGGGCCGGGCCAGGATCGTCTCGATCGACTGCGCGGGGTTCAGCGCGGTATCGGCCAGCTGGAAGACGATCTGGACGCGGCGCAATTCGTCCTTGCTGCGCTGTTGCAGCGCGGGCGCCAGTTCCTTGCCGTCCAGCAGCAGGTTGCCGCGATAGGCGGGCAGAATGCCGGCAATGGCGCGGGCGAGCGTCGACTTTCCCGATCCGGATTCGCCGATCACGCCCAGGTTGCGGCCACGTTCCAGCCGGAAGCTGACATCCTGCAGGATCTTCGCCGCCGGCACGCCGTCGCGGATCACGCCATAGCCCGCGCAGAGGTCCTGCACCGCAAGGATCGGCTCGGCCGCGTCGGGCCGGGCCACGGGGACATGCGGCACCGGCTCGAAGGCATCCAGAAGCTGGCGGGTATAGGGATGCTTCGGCGCGTGCAGGATCTGCTCGGTCGCGCCCTCCTCCTGCACCACGCCGTTCTTCAGCACGATGATGCGGTCGGCGATCTGGGCCACCACGGCCAGGTCGTGGCTGACATAGACCCCCGCCATAGCGCCCTTGTCCATGACCGACTTGAAGGCGCGCAGCACCTCGATCTGGGTGGTCACGTCCAGCGCGGTCGTCGGTTCGTCGAAGATCACCAGCGCCGGATCGCCGATCAGCGCCATGGCCGCCGACAGGCGCTGCAACTGCCCGCCCGAGACCTGGTGCGGATAGCGGCTGCCGATGGTGTCGGGATCGGGCAGCGCCAGGGCGCGGAACAGCTGCCGCGCCTTAGCCTCGGCCTGCTCGCGCGGCATCAGCTGGTGGATGGCGGTGATCTCGACCACCTGGTCCATGATGCGCTTGGCCGGGTTGAAGGCCGCCGCCGCCGATTGCGGGACATAGGACACCTCGGTCCCGCGCATGGCGGCGCGCTGGCGCTCGGGCATCGCCGTCACGTCGCGGCGGCCCACGCGGATGCTGCCGCCCTGGATGGCGCAGCCGGGCCGCGCATGGCCCATCAGCGACAGGGCGATGGTGGTCTTGCCCGACCCGCTTTCGCCGATCAGGGCCACGATCTCGCCCGGGGCGATGTCGAAGCTGACGCCCTTGATGATCTCGACCTCGCGGCCCGAGTCGGTCCTGGCGCCGATCTTCAGGTCGCGCACGGAAACAAGCGGCTGATCCATCATTCGCTCCTGTCGCGGATGCGGGTGGGCAGGTTGTCGATGAACATGTTGACCGAGATGGTCAGCGAGGCGATGGTGATCGAGGGAAAGATCACCGCCGGCGCCCCGAGGCTGAGGCCCTCGATGTTCTCGCGCACCAAGGCGCCCCAGTCGGCATTGGGCGGCTGCACGCCAAGGCCCAGGAAGGACAGGCCCGACAGCACCAGCACGATGAAGACGAAGCGCAGGCCCAGATCGGCCAGGACGGGGCCCAGGATGTTGGGAAAGATCTCGCGCAGGATGATATGGCCGAAGCCCTCGCCCCGGGCCCGGGCCACGGTGACGAAATCCATGGTGTTGACGTTGACCGCCAGCGCGCGCGCAAAGCGATAGGAGCCCGGCAGATACATGGCCGCCAGCGTCACGATCAGGATCGGGATCGAGGATCCGACGGCCGCCACCACGACCAGGCCGAACAGCAGGTGCGGAATGCCGTTGAAGGCGTCCAGGAAGCGCGACAGCAGCGTGTCGAACCAGCCGCCGACCACGGCCGCGATCATGCCCAGAAGCACGCCACCCGCGCAGGCCAGCATCACCGCGGCCAGCGCGATGCCGACGGTATAGCGCGTCCCCATGATGATGCGGGACAGGATGTCGCGCCCCAGATAGTCGCTGCCCATCCAGAACTGGCTGCTCATCGGGCCGAAATAGTCGAAATCGACCATGTCGCCGGGGGGATAGGGCGCGATCCAGGGGCCGATGATGGCGATCACCGCCCAGAACAGGATCACGGCCAGGCCGATGCGGCCCACCCAGTTGAAGGAATATCCCAGCCGGGCCGGGGTCGGAAGGCGCAAAGCAAGGGACATCAACGGCGCAACCTCGGGTTGGAGAGAATGGCAATCATATCGGCCAGCGTGATCAGCAGCAGATAGCTGATGCAGAAGATCATCGCGCAGCTCTGGATCAGGGGCAGGTCCCGGGTGGACACCGCGTCGACCATCAGCTTGGCCACGCCCGGATAGTTGAAGACCGTCTCGACGATGATCACGCCGCCGACCAGATAGGACAAGGACAGCGCCACCGCGTTGGCAATGGGGCCAAGCGCGTTGGGCAGGGCGTGGCGCAGGACCATCCGCGTCCGCGACGCTCCCTTCAGCAGCGCCATCTCCACATAGGGGGTGTTGATCGTCTCGATCACCGCGGCCCGCGTCATGCGGATCATCTGGGCCGAGACGACGAAGGACAGCGAGATGACGGGCATCGCATAGGCGCGCAGCATGTCACCGATGCTGTTCACATTGACCCCGAAGGACAGCGCCGGCAGCCAGTCCAGCCAGACGGCGAAGACCAGCACCGCCAGCGTCGCCACCATGAATTCGGGCACCGAGATGACGGAGATGGTCAGCACCGAGACCAGGCGGTCCAGCCAGGATCCGCGCCACATGGCGGCGGCGATGCCCAGGGTCAGCGCGACGGGCACGCAGACCAGCGTGACGATGCCCGCCAGGCGCAGCGTGTTCATCAGCCGCCCCGACAGCAGGTCGGCCACGGCCATCTTGTTGACATAGGACATCCCCAGATCACCCGTAGCAAGCCCGCCCAGCCAGGACAGGAAGCGCCAGATCGCCGGCTCGTCCAGGCCCATGGCGGTGCGCAGCCCGGCCACGGCCTCGGGGGTTGCGGCCTGACCCAGCAGCACCTCGGCCACGTCGCCGGGCAGCAGTTCGGTCGCGAAGAAGACTGCGAAGGACACGATCAGCAGCGTGATGAGCGCGATGCCCAGGCGCTGGCCGACCAGGATCCAGGTGGTTGCGGAACGCAGCATGTCACACCTCCATCAATGGGGATGCCCCTGCGCGCATTGCACAGGGGCGCGGGGCGTGGGGATGTCAGCCCTCCAGCCAGACATATTCGGCGAAGGCATAGCCCATCTGGCCGCCCAGGGGATTGGGGCGCATGCCCTTCATCTTCGCCGAATGCGCATCGACGTTGGAAATATAGGCGGGAATGATGGTGCCTGCCTCGGCCGCGATCATTTCCTGCATCTCCCAATAGATCGCCTTGCGCTTTTCCTCGTCCAGCAAGCCGCGCGCCTCGACCAGCATGGCGTCGAACTTCTCGGACTTGTAATGGCTTTCGTTCCAGGGCGCGTCGGATGCGTAAAGCAGCGAGAACAGGATATCCGGCGTCGGGCGCGGATTGATGTTGCCGAAATGGACCGGTGCCTTCAGCCAGTAGTTCGACCAGTATCCGTCGGACGGCACGCGCTCGATCTTGAAGGGCATGCCGGCTTGGGCGCCCGCCTGCTGGACGACCATGGCATAGTCAATGGCCGAGTTCGCCGCGTCCGAGGTGACGATGGGGATCGCCTGGCCCAGCACGCCGGCCTTTTCGAACAGCGCCTTGGCGCGCTCGGGGTCGAATTCGCGCGGCTTCAGGTTCGGGTTGTGATAGCGGTCCATGGCCGAGACGGGCTGGTCGTTGGCGACCTCGCCCAATCCGCGCAGCACGCCGTTCACGATGGCCTCGCGGTTCATCAGGTATTTCATGCCCTCGATGAAGTCGGCCTTGTCGCCCGGCGCCATGTCCAGCCGGATGTTGAGGTTGGTATAGTTGCCCGCCGTCGAGATCGAGCTGACGACATGGCCCTGCCCCTCGACCATGCGCATCGACCGCGGGTTGATCGCGGCGGCCAGGTGGATATCGCCCGACAGCACGGCATTGACGCGCGCATTGTTGTCCGAGATGGCGAAATATTCGAAGCTGTCCAGATAGGGGCCGGTGCCCTTGAAGTAGTTCGGGTTGCGCGTGCCGATGGACCGCACGCCGGGTTCGAAGGTTTCGCAGAGAAAGGCGCCGGTGCCGTTGGCCTTGCTGAAATCGCTGGTCCCTTCGGCCAGGATCATGAAATGGTGCAGCGACAGGATCGTGGGCAGGTCGGCATTGGCCGCCGCCAGCACGATGCTGACGGTGCGGTCGTCCACGGCGGTGATCTCGGCCATCTGTTCGGCGATGGCGGCGGCCTTGGACCCCACGGCCGGATCCTGATGGCGCTTGAGCGACCAGACCACGTCCGACGCCGTCAAGGTCTTGCCGTCGTGGAAGGTCACGTCGGGCTTCAGCCTGATCTGCCAGGTCTTGCCGTCCGTCGTCTCGATGGACTCGGCCAGTTCCATCTTCACCTCGCTGCCCTCCTCGAGGAAGGTCAGGCGGTTATAGAAGGCGCAGCAGCGGGTGTAGTCGGTGGACAGGGACGCCTTGGCCGGGTCCAGCGTGTCGGCGGTCGAGGCCGACCAGCCCGCGGCCTTCAGGTGCCCGCCCGTGACCGGGGTTTGCGCGACGGCCTGACCGGCGCGCAGCAGCAGCGACCCGCCCGCCGACAGCGCCACGCCCGACGCCATCAGCATCTTGAGCAGGTCCCGGCGCGAGGCGCCGCGGCGGATTGCGGCCTCGACCATCGCGTCGTCGCGGCCCGTCCAGTTGTTCGGCTTGAGGTCTTTCATGTCGTCATCCCTGTTGCTTGCCCGGCGGCTCTCGTGTCCGCTCGGGCGGGTGAAGTCAGTTGTCGAAGGCCTTGTCGGCGGCCTCGGCCAGGTCGATCAGTGCGTGAAAGTGGTAGTCGGGTTCGGTGAATTCCGCGGGTTCGATGGTCCCGCCATAGCCTTTCTGGGCATGGCGGCGCTGGATCCAGGCATTCGTCATGCCCAGTTGGCGCGAGATGCCGATATCGTGGTGCTGGCTTTGCGCGGTATGCAGGATGTCGTCCTTGGTCCCGCCATTCTTGCCGACGAAGTCGAAGACCTGCCGGAAGAAGGCCGGATCGGGCTTTTCGGTGCCGGTATCGTCGGTGGTGAAGCTGGCCCAGAAGGGATTGCCCAGCTTTTCCTCGTATTTCTCGAAGGCCCAGCGGCGGGCATTGGTCATGGCGATCAGCTTGTAGCGCGCCTTCAGCCGGGCCATCGCCTGGACGCTGTCGGGAAAGGGCTGCGCCTCGCCCACGGCGTCGATCATGAACCGGCGGTTTTCCGGCGTGTCGGGCAGGCCGGTCGCTGCCGCGATCCGACCGTAGCAGCGGCCCAGGTCGTCCGGGAAGCGCAGCGCGTCCGGCTGATAGCGGGCGTTGCGGTAAACCGCCAGCGCCTCCTCGCCGTCGACGGTCATGCCGGCATCGGCCGCGATCGTCGCCAGCGCGCCGGTGATCGCACCCTCGAAGTCGATCAGCGTGCCGACCACATCGAAGGTGACATAGGAAAAGCGGTCCAGGGGTCTTGCCGCCGTCAGGGTGGCCATGGGGTGAGCTTCCTTTCGCAGATGCCGCGGGCCGCGGCGGTCAGATCGGCGGACGCGCGGGTCGTCACATCCCCTCACATCCAGATTGCGCCATTCCGGGGCTGCAAAACGCCGAAACGGGCGGCCGGCGCAGCAGATTCTTTCGTATTGGGCGGGGGCGCGGCATATCGCGAGCGCCCTAGTATCCCCGGCTGCGGTCCACCAGCCCCGGCACCGGCTGTCCGTCGCGGTCGGCGCGGATGACGGCCAGGGCGTGGCGCGCGCCTTCCTCGGCATCGGTATGGGCGGCGATATGCGGGGTGATCAGCACGCGCGGATCGCGCCAGGCCCAGTGATCGGCGGGCAAGGGTTCGGGGTCGGTCACGTCCAGCATGGCGGCAGAAAGCCGGCCGCCGTCCAGCGCCCGGCGCAGCGCCGCCATGTCCAGCTGCGCGCCGCGCCCGGCATGGACCAGTCCCGCGCCCTGCGGCAGCCGGTCGAAGAAGCCGCTGCCCATCAGGCCGCGGGTTTCGTCCGTCAGCGGCAGCAGGCAGACCAGGATATCGGCCCCGGCCAGAAAGGCGTCCAGCCGATTCGCGCCGAAGATCTCGATCCCCTCGACCGGCCTGCCCGAGCGGCTGTATCCCGAAACGGCAAAGCCCAGGGCTTGCAGGCTTGCGGCGGCCAGGCGCCCGATCCGGCCCATGCCCATTATGCCCACGCGCCGCGTGCGCGCCAGCCGCGCCGGGCGGGGCTGCCATTCGCCGCGCGCGGCATGATCCAGATAGAACGGCAGATCCCGGTGCAGCGCCAGCGTGGCCATGACCACCCAGTCGCGCACCATGGCCTCGATCCCCGGCGCGATGGTGCGCGACAGCGCCACGCCCTCCGGCAAGGCCGGGAAATGGTCGGTGCCCGCGCCGACGCAGATCACCGTGCGCAGGTTCGGATAGCGCGCCAGATCGGCGGGCGGCGTCCAGCAGGCCAGATGCGTGACCTGCGCGGGGTCGGTCACGCTGGCCTCGTCGGCGATGAAGCCCTCGCCCGCCTCGGCGAAGATGCGCCCCCAGACGGCGCCGCGTTCGGGGGTGGAATGCAGCAGCAGCGCCATCAGCGCAGGACCGCGCGGATTTCCGGGTCTTCCAGCGTCAGATCCAGCACCTTGCGGGTGCGGGCGACGATCTGGTCGATCTGGTCCTCGGTGCAGCACAGGGGCGGCGCATAGCCGAAGATGCCCTG
This sequence comes from Paracoccus sp. J39, assembly GCF_000518925.1. Taxonomy (NCBI): domain Bacteria; kingdom Pseudomonadati; phylum Pseudomonadota; class Alphaproteobacteria; order Rhodobacterales; family Paracoccaceae; genus Paracoccus; species Paracoccus sp. J39. The sequence goes on from NZ_JAEN01000008.1 coordinate 92,598, forward strand.
CGCAAAGGACCGCACGATCAGCCCCTGTTCCCAGGCCCGGTCGAACAGCCGCGTGGCGGGCTGGACCTCGGGCGGCAGAGGGGTCCTGGCCTCCTTGTCCACGACCAGCTCGACCGCCGCCAGCATCCCCCTGCCCCGCACATCGCCCACCAGCGGATGATCGCGCAGGCTTTCCAGCCCGGCCTGCAACCGCGCACCTGCGCGGCGGCCGTTTTCCAGCAACCCGCCTTCATAGAGCGCCAGCACCTCCAGTGCCACGGCGGCGCTGACCGGATGCGCGGAATAGGTGAAGCCATGGCCCACGGCCTTGGCCCCCGCGCCGTCGGCGATGGTCTCATAGACATGGTCGCGCATGAAGACCGCGCCCATCGGCACATAGCCCGAAGTCAGCCCCTTGGCCGTGGTCATCAGGTCGGGAACGATGCCCTCGTCCTCGCAGGCGAACAGCGGGCCGGTGCGGCCAAAGCCGGTGATCACCTCGTCGGCGACAAACAGCACGCCGTATTCCGCGCACAGATCGCGCATTGCCCTGATCCAGCCCTTGGGCGGCACCAGCACGCCGCCCGAGCCCTGGATCGGCTCGACATAGAAGGCGGCGACGCGGTCGGGACCAAGCGATTCGATCTTCGCCCGCAGTTCCGCGACCGAGGCCTCGGTCACGGCCTGCGGATCGCGGCCCGCCGGGTTGCGATACAGGTCATGCGACGAAATCTTGTGCTGCCAGTCATAGGGCACCCCGAAACCGTCGTGAAAGCCCGGCAGCGCCGTCAGCCCCGCCCCCATGGTGGTCGAGCCGTGATAGCCGTTGGCGACCGAGATGAACTGGTCGCGGCCCGGCTGGCCCTTGGCGTGCCAGTAATAGCGGATGAAGCGGATGGTGCTGTCCACCGCGTCCGATCCGCCCAGCGTGAAATAGACGTGGTTCAGATCGCCCGGGGCGCGTTCGGCCAGGGCGGCGGCCAGGCGGATCGGCGCCTCGGCGCCCAGGTCGAAATAGCCGGTGGCATAGGGCAGCTTGCGCATCTGCTCGGCGGCGGCCTCGACGATGCTTTCGTGGCCATAGCCCGCGTTCACGCACCACAGGCCCGCGAAGCCGTCGATCAGGGTGCGCCCCTCGCTGTCGGTGACGGTCGCGCCCTGCCCGCCGGTCAGGATGCGCACGCCGCGCTGTTCATGCCCGCGAAAGGACGAAACCGGGTGGATCAGGTGCCGGCGGTCAAGCTCGGCCAGGGAATTGCTCAGCATGGGGGTCTCCGGGTTCAGCCCAGGGCTTGCGAGATCAGGGCCTGGGTCGTGGGGGCTGGGGTGCGCGGGTTGCGGGTCATGGCGGTGCCACCGCCGGCATGGGCAAGGCCCAGCGTCGCCGCGAAGCCGTCAAGACCCTGTTCCGCGCGCAGATCGACACGCAGGAAGCTGCCTTCCCAGCGGCGCGCGGCCTCGGCCAGCAATGCGCGGGCGGTGGCGGTGTCGGGGGCGACAATCGGCCCGACCACGCGGCCGCGGCCGAAATCGCGCAGCAGGGCAAAGCCGGCATCGCAGGTCAGGACCTCGCCGCCGGCGGCGATGTCGCGCAACAGGGACGCGCGGTCCATGCCGCTGGCGGCGCGGTCGGCATCGGCGAGCCGGTCGATATCGGCGGGACGGCCGGTGGCGACGGGCCGTTCCGGCGCGGTTGCGACAGCAAGGCCCTGATGCTGAACGATCTGGCCGCTGGCCCGGAAGCCGAGTTTTTCGTAAAGCGGCAGCCCGTCCGCGGTGGCGATCAGGCGCATTTCGCGGTCGCCGGCCAGGGCGATGATCGCCTCCATCAGCGCGCGGCCCAGGCCCCGCCCGCGCATCGCCGCATCGACGATGATCATGTTCAGCGTGGCGACCGCGCCGAAGGGCGAACACAGCGCGGTGCCGACCACGCGGCCTTCGTCCAGCGCCACGACGCCCTGGGATACAGACAGGGTCAGCGCCCAGTCCTCGGCCCGGTGGGGCCAGCCGGCCTGCTGCGACAGGCGCAGCGCCTGCGGCAGATGGGCGGGGGTAAAGGCGGCAAGTGCAGGGGTGATGGTCGTGGTCATGCGCTTTGTCCTTCTTGGCACCATCCTGCCACGGGCGCGCCCGCAGGATTGCCGAACTGGCAAGGGCGCGCGGCATGTCCTGCGGATCGCAGAACGGCCGCCGCAGAAAATGCTGTCATGGGCAGAGCCGCCGCCCCAGGCGACGGATCAGGGCGCAGGCGTCCTGCAATTCGGCCATCGTCAGGTATTCCTCGGGGCGGTGCGCGCGGGCGATGTCGCCGGGGCCGCAGATGATCGCGGGGATCCCGGCCTGCTGGTAAAGCCCGGCCTCGGTGCCATAGCTGACCGCGCCCAGGGGCGTCGCGCCCGTCAGCTCGGCCAACAGCCGCGCCAGCGGGTGATCGCCGTCAAGCGCAAGCGCCGGATAGGAGGACAGCCAGTCCACGGCCAGCCCCCCTGCCGCCGCGACCACCGGCTCCAGGACCGCCCGGGGATCGACGCCGTGGATCGCGCGGGCCTCGATCTGCGCCTCGGCGCGGTCGGGGATGATGTTGACGGCCTGCCCGCCCGCGACGGTGCCGATCTGCAGGCTGGACCAGGGCGGCGCGAAGCGCGGGTCCTGCGGCCCGGATTGCAGCGCCACGGCCTGCGCCGCGGCTGCGTTCAGCGCCGGCAGCAGCGCGTGGATCGCGTTCGCGCCCAGGTCGGGGCGCGAGGAATGCCCCGCCACCCCCGTCGCCACCAGCCGCAGCGCCGCCTTGCCCTTGTGCGCCAGCACCGGCACCAGGCCGGACGGCTCGCCGATGATCACCCCCAGCGGCGGCGCGCAAAGCCCGGGCAGGGCCGCCAGCAGATGCGGCACGCCCCGGCAGCCCGCCTCCTCGTCATAGGAAAGCGCGATATGGACCGGCGCGGACAGCGGCATCGCGACCAGTTCGGGCACCATCGCCAGGGCGGCGGCGACAAAGCCCTTCATGTCGCAGGCCCCGCGCCCGATCAGCCGGTCGCCGTCGCGGCGCAAGACGAAGGGATCGGCCCGCCAATCCGGCTCGCCCGCCGGAACCACGTCGAGATGGCCCGACAGGACATAGCCGGGGCGCGAGGCATCGCCGATGCTGGCGAACAGGTTCCAGCGGTCGCCCTCGGGTCCGGGGACCAGCGCCGGCTCGATCCCGTGCCCGCGCAGGTAATCCGCCGCGAAGCCGATGATGTCGCCGTTCGGGCCGCCCACGACGCTGGGAAACCCGACCAGCCGGGCCAGAAGATCAGTCGGCGAAGACATAGATCTTGCGCACGGTTTCGATGGTTTTCCAGATGCCCTTGAAGCCGGGCTTCATCAGGAAGCTGTCGCCTGCGGTGAAGCGGCGCGTCTCGCCGCCTTCCTCGGTCAGATCGACCACCCCGGAGAGGATATGGCAGAATTCCAGCGCCTCGCCCTTGACGGAACGGGTGGTGCCGGGCGTCGCTTCCCAGATGCCGGTGCGGATCTTCGACCAGTTGCCCAGGGGCACCTCGTCCAGGGCCCAGGTCTTGAAGGCGGGGGCGCCCTCGATCAGCTTCTCCGGGGCGGCTACGTCCTCGCGCGGGGCAAAGGCCGGGGCGGTGTCGATGGGGGTCAGCAGGGTCATGGGGTTCCTTTCCGTTACGCCGCCAGCCTGGCCCGATCCGCGCAGGGTCGGGCACCGTTGTCGGGTCCTGGGCGGCAGGGCCTGCCGTCCATTGCCGGAATTTCGCAATCTCCTGCCGTCAGGCGCCCGACTGCCGCATGCGCTGTCGCAAGACCGCGCCAATGATGGATCAGACGGACCAACAGGAGGCCCCCATGGCGCTGCGCCCGAAATTCATTACCTTCGACTGCCACGGCACGATGATCTTCTTCGACATGGCGGGCGCCGCGCGCGACCATTACGGCGCGCAGCTCAGCGGCCCGCAGATGGAGAAATTCATCGCCAATTTCGCGGCCTACCGCCTGGACGAGGTGCTGGGCGCCTGGAAACCCTATGCCGAGGTCGTCCACAACGCGCTGGAACGCACCTGCAAGCGCAACGGCATCGCCTTCGATCCCGCGGTGGCCGAGGACATCTATGCCCGCGTGCCGACCTGGGGGCCGAACCTCGACGTGCCCGCGGGGCTTAGGCGCATTGCCGGGAAGATCCCGCTGGTCGCGCTGACCAATTCGATGAACGACCAGATCCCGCATAACATCGCCAAGCTGGGCGCGCCCATCGACCATGTCTTCACCGCCGAAAGCGCGGGCGCCTACAAGCCGCAGATGCGGGCCTTCGAATACATGTTCGACCAGCTTGGCTGCGGCCCCGAGGACGTGCTGCATGTGTCGTCGTCGTTCCGCTATGACCTGATGACCGCGCATGACCTGGGGATCCGCAACAAGGTCTGGGTCAATCGCGGCCATGAGCCGGCCAATCCCCATTACGGCTATACCGAGGTCCGGGACATCTCGGGGCTGGCCGAGGTGGTGGGGCTGTGACGAAATACGCATCCTATTGGCATGATGGCGTGCCCCCCTTTGCGGGCGCCGAGGCCGGCCCGGTCGAGGGGCGCTTCGACGTGGCCGTGATCGGCGGCGGCTTCACCGGGCTGAACGCCGCCCGCAGCCTGGCGAAAGCCGGGGTGCGCGTGGCGCTGCTGGAGGCCGAGCATGTCGGCTGGGGCGCGTCGGGCCGCAATGGCGGGCACCTGAACAACGGCATCGCCCATGGCTATGCCGATGCCAAGGCGCATCTGGGGGCAGAGCGCGCCCATGCCCTGTATCGCGCCTATGACCGGTCCATCGACATGATCGAGCAGATCGTGGCCGAAGAAGGCATCGCCTGCGATTTCCGCCGCTCGGGCAAGCTGAAGCTGGCCTCCAAGCCCAGCCATGTCGCGGGGCTGCGCGCGAATTTCGACCTGATCCATGCCGAGGTCGATCCCGACACCCGCTGGCTGGACCGCGACCAGGTGCGAAGCGAGGTCGGGTCCGACAGCTTCCACGGCGCGATGCTTTATGAGAAATCCGCGATGATCCACATGGGCCGCTATGCCCAGGGGCTTGCCACGGCGGCGCATCGCCATGGCGCGCGGATCTGGCAAGGCGCGCCCGTGACCGGCCGGACAAGGCTGGCCGATGGCTGGCAGCTGCAGACCCCGCGCGGCAGCCTGGCCGCGGGCCGGGTGATCGCGGCGACCGGCGCCTATGGCACGACGGCGCCCTTCCGGCATTTCCGGCGGCGCATCATCTCGGTCGGGTCGTTCATCATCGCCACGCGGCCTCTGTCGGATGCCGAGGTCGCCGCCACCCTGCCCGGCGACCGGACCTGCGTGACCTCGATGAACATCGGCAACTATTTCCGCCTGTCGCCCGACCGGCGGCTGATTTTCGGCGGACGGGCACGGTTCTCGGCCCGGTCGGACCAGACCTCTGACGCGAAATCGGGGACGATCCTGCGCCGGTCCATGGCCGCGATCTTTCCGCATCTGGCGGATATTCCCATCGATTATTGCTGGGGCGGGCTGGTGGACATGACCAAGGACCGCTTCCCCCGCGCCGGAGAGGTGGACGGCATGATCTATGGCATGGGCTATTCCGGCCATGGCGCGCAGATGTCCACGCTGGTCGGGCAGGTCCTGGCGGACATCGCCCTGGGCCAGCACGGCACGAACCCGCTGGAGGGCCTCGCCTGGCCCGCGATCCCGGCGCATAGCGGCAAGCCCTGGTTCCTGCCGCTGGTGGGGCTGTGGTTCGGGCTGAAGGACCGGCTGTCCTGATCGCGCGGGGACGGAAACGCTATCCCAGAGAATGCGACGCCAGGCCGTAGGTCACCGGCCCTTCCGCGGCGCGGCGGTGGGGGCCGATGCACATTTCCGTAACCGTGTCGAAGGCCACCAGCCCGGCATCGGTCAGGAAGGACAGGAAGCCGTCGCTGTCCACCGGCGTGTCGAGGCGCGTGAAACGGCCGGCATTCGCCCGGATCAGCGGGGCGATCAGGGCCTGGGCCATGGCGTCCCCCTCGGCCACGACGGGACCGATCACCGTGCCCTTGCCGAAATCGCGCTGCAGCGCAAAGCCGCAGACGGCACCGTCGCGCAGCGCGACCGTGCCGGTCGACAGGGGCAGCAGCGCGTCCAGAACCCGCGTTCGCTTTGCGCCATAGGCGTTTGCATCCAGGGCCCGAAGGCCCGCATCATCCTCTGCCCGCAGATCGCGGACCAGGATGCCGGGTGCGTCAAACGGCCCGATATCCCGCGCCATGCCCTGCTGCTGGCGGATGATGCCCACCGGCCGGAACCCCGCCGCCGCATAAAGGCGATACCCCGAATGCGTCGCGCTGAGCCGCAGGTCCCGGCCCGCGCAATCGGCCATCACCCGCTGCAGCAGCCACTTGCCCGCCCCCCGCGCCTGCAACCGCGGCACCGTGACCATCATCCCCAGCATGGCGAAATCGTCGCCCGTCGGGAAATACATGGCCGATCCAAGGGGGCGCCCGATCTCGTCGACCGCCAGGTAGCCCTGCCCCAGCGACAGGAACAGATCCAGGTCGCGGGGACGATGCGGCCACAGCACCCCCACCGTCAACTCGTGCAGCAACTGCCGCTGCGCCATGCGCAGGGGCTTGGCGCTGGCATCATAGGCGTCGATGCGCAAATGCGGCACGGGGTTGCGATCACCAGCTGCCAATCCCGCTTCGTTCTGACCCATGTCGCCCCGCTTCCAGACCATTCTCCGGGCAGTATGCCCGCTGTTCCTCGCCATTTGATGCCGTATCACGGCCTGCAGGGCAAAGATCGTGCCGCCGGGCCGGCCGCTTCAGGCGCGCCCGCATCGCTCGTGCTGAAATCCTCTGTGCCAGTGTCCGGGGAACGCGCGGTTTTAGCTTGCTGGCATAAGTGATGCGGAGGGCTGCGTGCTTGTCGCATCCCCCAGCCCATCGTCGCCGTCCGGGGACCGGATCAATGAAACGATCGGTAACATGCAACCGGAATTGTTTCCGAGAGGCGTCGGGAAACAGTCTGTTACAAATTCGGCCCTGGCGGAAACCTCTCGACACAGACGGGACCAACGATGGAAACGCCCAGCGGCTATGTCGGAACAATGCGGAAAAACCGGCACCGTTCCTGATCCTCGGCTACCTCCCGGCCGTCAACGCAGCAAAACTCGGCCCGTCAAAGCACTCCAAAAAGGATGAAAGGGGGGTGTTTCCCGAGACTATGTAAAAAGGAAAATATCGTGAAAGTCATTCCCCTGCTTGCCCTGGTGGCCACGCTGGCCGCATGTTCGGAAAAGGATGAACCGACGGGGCATATCTACCGCTATCCCGGCGGCACTGCCCCCGCGACTGTCGAGCCTGCGGCACGCAGCGGCCGCAGCGTGGCGGTCGATTATCACAACCACGCATTGCCGAAACCCGATGAGGGCCAGCACTGGGAATTGCAACCCGGCGCCTTCCTGCTGGTGGATGCCTCCGGGCAAGTGCTCTCGACCGTGCCGGCGCGTTACTCCGGGCTGTGAGATTGCGGATCTCGCAAAAAAGGCGGCGACCGGATTGCCCGATCGCCGCCTCTTGCCTGACCCGTGGAATGATCAGCGAAGAATGTCCGAAACCAGTCCCAGAACCTGCACGACTTTCATGGTGTTGGAATCGACCAGAACCACGCGCTCATCCATCACGCGATAAGCGCGGCCGGCCGTCGGTTTTGCCAGCCTGCGGCCCTCGGAAGTGTTCAGAGAGCGGCCGCTGCGCGCGACGTCGCCAATTTTCGGCCCCCTGCTTTGCTGTTTCGCATCCGAGGCGGAATGCTTTTGCGCCCCCAGGCTTTTGGGCCCGAGCTCGGCTTTTTTGCCCGGCTCGGTTTTGACCGCGCAATTCCGGTCTCCCTGCGCGCAACGCGCGGAAGGGTCCGCAAGTGCCGGCGTCGTGCTGATGTGAAGCAGCGCCAAGCCTGCCAGAATGATGATCTTTCTCATGGGAAATTCCTTTCGGCGTTACCGGTTGGCCGGGCCAAGGATCTGCACGATCCGCTTGGTCTTCTGGTCCACCAGCACGACCTGGTCATGGACGACACGATATTCCTGACCCCGCGGCGGCGCAGCGAAACGGCTGTTGGCCGCGCGCTGGAAGGGACGACCGTCACGGATGCTGTCGCCTACGCGCAGGGCTTTGCGCCCGTCGGGGGCGTGCTTGCCTTTCGCGTTGCGCGGCGGTGCCTCGGCCGGGCGGGGCTTGTGCTCGCCGCGTTTGACCTCGGCCGGAGGCGGGGGTGCCTTGCGCTCGCTGCGCTTGGCCTTGCGCGGGGCGTCCTTGGACGGAGGCGCGGGGCATTTGCGGTCGTTCTGCCGGCATTCCGGCGGCGGGCCGTCCGGGCGGGTTTCGGCCATGGCCATCTGGCCGCTGCCCAGGGCCGTTGCCGCGATCGCGGTCATCATGAAAAAGCGACGCATTGCATCTGTCCTTGCTGTTCTGCGGTCTGGAAGAAAGGCGCGTCGGGCGCCCTTGCCCGACGCAGGCCGGTTCAGCGCGCCGGCGCGGGGTGATGCCGGGGACCGGGCTGCTGCCGCCCCGGGCCTTCGTGGCGCGGGCCGTGCGGGCCGGGACCAAAGCCCGGATCGACCTGCTGCAGCCTCTCCAGCTGTGCCGGCTCCAGCGACCCGCGCAGCGCGGTCGCTGCCGCGAGCAGCGCGCGGGCCTTCTCGGCGCGGGCCAGCGCATGTTGCGCCATGCGCTCGGCGGCCAGCGGCCGGGCCTGATCGGCCGGGGGCTCGCCGCCCTCGGCACGGGCGTCGGGAGCCGGCGGTTCGAGGAAGGCGATCAACGCCTGGCTGTAATCGCGCCAGGCATCCTGCTGCTCTCCGGTGATGCCCAGATAGGTCTCGGTCGCGGCAAGATGCGCGGCAAGGCCAAGAGCCGGCGTCATGCCTGCCGGGCCGGGCCGGCCGATATGGGGACGGAAGACGTCGTCTCGACCATGAGGAGCCCCGGCAGGACCAGGCTGGGGACGCGCCGGTTCCTCCGCCGGGGCGGGGGATGCCCCGCCGGCGTTCTGCGCCGTCGCGGCAAGGGGGATGCCGGCCGCGCCCAGCAGGGCGGCCATCGCCAGAGCTTTCATCGGGATGTTCTTCATCGGAGAGACCCTTCATCGGTTGCGATGCCGATGACGCTACAGGGACCGCTTGTCCGGCTTAGGTCTTGCCGGTGACGAATTCTTTCCGGGCGGCCAAGTTTTGCAAACGAGTGTTTCCAAAGGGCGATCCAGCAATGTTTCGTCACAAATTTGCCTGAGCGAGGCGCGCCGAAATCCGCTAGAACGGACGCATCTCAAGGTGATGACGATGAATCATATCCTGATCGTCGACGACGATCCCGAAATCCGCAACCTGCTGCGCCGCTATCTGGAAGGGCAGGGTTTCCGCGTCTCTGTCGCCGCCGACCGCCGCGAATGCGAGGCGCGGGTGACGGACGGCGCCCCGGACCTGATCGTGCTGGACGTGATGCTGCCCGACGGCTCCGGCCTCGATATCTGCCGCAGCCTGCACGAGCACCGGCCGGAGCTGCGCATCATCCTGCTGACCGCGCTGAAAGAGGACGTGGACCGCATCATCGGGCTGGAACTCGGCGCCGACGACTATCTGGGCAAGCCCTTCAACCCGCGCGAACTGGTCGCCCGCATCAAGGCCGTGCTGCGCCGCACCGGGGGTCAGGACGAGCCCGCCGCCCCCGATACCCGGACCTACGGCTTTGCCGGTTTCGAGCTCGATCCCGGCCAGCGCCGGGTGCGGGCCGCGGACGGCAGCGAGATCGAGCTTACCGGCGCCGAGTTCGACCTGCTGCGCGTGTTCCTGGAGCGCCCGGGCCGGCTCTTGTCGCGCGACCAGCTTCTGGACCTGACCCAGGGCCGCGACCGCGATCCGCTGGACCGTTCCATCGACGTGCTGATGAGCCGGCTGCGCCGCAAATTGGCCGAGAAGGAGCCGGCGCCGATCTTCCGCACGGTGCGCAACGGCGGCTATCAGCTGTCCGTGCCGGTCAGCGTGGGGGCGACGCGGGGATGAGCTCGCTCCAGACCCGCATCGCCGCCCTGCTGATCGCGGCCATTGTCACCGTCGTGGTGCTGGCGACCTATACCGCGACCAGCGTGATGCGCCCCCCCTTGCCGCAGGCCACGATGGAGCCGGTGGCGCGGCAGATCCATGCGACCCTGGCATTGCTGGGCCATGGCCGGCCCCAGGACCGGCCGCGCGCCTTGCAGCCCGCCCCCGCGGGGGGCGAGCCGGACGAGCGGATGTCGCGCTTTCTCGGCGCCGCCCTGCGCCATACCGGCCAGCCGCTCGATGCACGGGTCACCAAACTGCCGGGCCAGGAATCCTTTACCGCCTCGATCCGCATCGGCGACGGGCGCTGGTTCATCACCGAGATACCGGACCTGTCGCCGCCGCCCGGCCGCTGGAAGGTGCTGGTGATCTGGCTGACCCTGATCGTGCTGGGCAGCGCCGCCATTTCGATCCACGCCGCGCGCCGGCTGACGCGGCCGCTGCAACTGCTCGAGGATGCGGTGGATCGCGTCGGCCCGGACGGCGTGCTGGAGCGGATCCCCGAAACCGGCTCGGGCGAGGTGCGGACGGCGGCGCGGGCGCTGAACCGGCTTTCGGCGCAGTTGCGGCAGGCGATGGAAAGCCGGATGCGGCTGGTGGCGGCGGCGGGGCACGACCTGCGCACGCCGATGACCCGCATGCGGCTGCGGGCCGAGTTCATCGAGGACGATGCCGAGCGGGCGAAATGGCTCTCGGATCTCGAGGAACTGGACATGATCGCCGACAGCGCCATCCGCCTGGTGCGCGAGGAGGTCGGGATGGACGGGGGCGAACCGGTCCGGCTGGACCGGCTGCTGCGCCAGATCGCCCTGGAATTGCAGGTTCTGGACCAGAAGGTCGAGCTGGGCGCGCTGCCGCCGCTGACCGTCCATGCCGGCCCCATCGCGTTGAAGCGCGCGCTGCGCAACCTGATCGCCAATGCCGCGACCCATGGCGGCGGGGCGCGCGTGGCGCTGACGCGCGAGGGCGGCAATGCGGTGATCCGGATCGAGGACGACGGCCCCGGCGTGCCGCCCGAACTGCTGGCGCAGATCTTCGAGCCCTTCTTCCGCGTCGATCAGGCCCGGCGCAAGTCCTTCCCGGGCGCCGGGCTTGGCCTTGCCATCGCGCGCGAGATCATCGAGCGCCACGGCGGCAGCATCACCATCCGCAACCGCCAGACCCACGGGCTGGAACAGGTCTGCAGGCTGCCATGCGATGGGCGATAAGCGCCGGATCATCACGACAGGTTTCGTGAGGCGCTACACCAGCCCGCAAGCCCCCATTATGCCAGGGGCGGCTCGCCCTTTCCGCAGGATCTTCTCCTTGGCTTTCCTTTCGCCACCCGGACACCGCAGACCATGCCCTTGATCGGAACGCGCCGGATTCATTCGCGGGGTCTGGGCGAAAACTTGTCTCGAAATCGGTCTGGTCCTCCAGCTGCTCCGGGCAACAGCCCGTCAACCAGGATGATCTCATCGACCCTGGCTTTGATCCCGGTGTCCACGATGCTTCTGCGGCATCGTCCCCATGATCAAGCGCCCGCGTGGCCGCAGCGCGCGGGGCAGGATGGGGATCTTTCCGGGGCAGCGCCCGGAGCCTTGCGGGCCCCGGGCGCCATGCCGTCATTGCAGGCAGGGCTCGAACTGCTGGCGCGAGGCGTCCAGATGCAGGTCCACCGGCAGGCCGTGCCGGGCGGCGGCGTCGAAGAGGATGTCCCGATAGCGGTCGGGGTCCTCGGCCACGGCGGGAGTGCGGCCCATGGCGTCCGAGAGCCCGGCGGCGCGGTCGATATTGGCGCGCCGCCAGTCCAGATCCTGCCCGGGATGCGGGGGCATGAAGCCGACCAGCTGCAGGCGCACGCGGTCCGCCCAGTCGCCGCGCAGCTGCGCCAGCGCCTCGATCCCGGCAAATCCGGCATCCTTGTCGACATTCACATGGCTGCAGATCGCCGGGGTGCCATGCGACAGGCAACGGGCCAGCGTGCGGCTGGCGCGGGCGGTGACATCGCCCGGCATCGCCCCCCCGTTCAGCACCAGGTTCAGCGTGACCGCGGGGACCCTCCCATCGATGTCCATTGCAGGATGCCCCGCCTCGGCGACACCGGAGTGATGCCGACGAAGCCAGATCATGCAGGCGGGGTTTTCAGGCAACGCCTGATGCGCCATGACGGCGTCACTATTGTCCCCGCATTCAACCCCGCAGCCTTCGGGCGGTAAATCCGTCCGCGTCCTGATCGAGGAGGATGCCTCGAACCGCAGCCAGGCATTGACCTTGCTCGTCCCCACGCCGATGCCCCGATCCCGCTCCCTTCCCGGATCACCCCGGCCAGCCCGAATCCTGTGCCGCAGGACGCGGCGAGGGCGGGCTCTTCAGCGGCCTGCTAGTCGTAAAGCCCGGCGAAGCGGTCGCGCAGCAGGTTCTTCTGCACCTTGCCCATGGTGTTGCGCGGCAATTCGTCCACGAACAGCACGCGCTTGGGCTGCTTGAACTTGGCCAGCCGCCCCTCCAGCGGGGCCAGCACCTCGGCCTCGGTCAGGGCGGGGCTGCCGGTCGGGACCACGACCGCCGTCACCCCTTCGCCGAAATCGCGATGCGGCAGGCCGATCACGGCGGATTCGACCACGCCGGGCAGCGCGTCGATCTCGGTCTCGATCTCCTTGGGATAGACGTTGTAGCCGCCGGTGATGATCAGGTCCTTGCCGCGGCCGACGATGTGCAGATAGCCGCGCTCGTCGAATTTCCCCAGGTCGCCGGTGATGAAGAAGCCGTTCGCGCGCAGTTCGGCGGCGGTCTTTTCCGGCATGCGCCAGTAGCCCTTGAAGACGTTCGGGCCGCGCACCTCGATCATGCCGATCTCGCCCCGCGGCAGTTCGGCGCCGGTCTCGGGGTCGGTGACGACGATCTCGGTGCCGGGCAGCGGCAGGCCGACGGTGCCGGCGATGCGCTCGCCGTCATAGGGGTTCGAGGCGTTCATGTTCGTCTCGGTCATGCCGTAGCGTTCCAGGATCGCATGGCCGGTGCGGGCCTGCCATTCGCGATGTGTCTCGGCCAGCAGCGGCGCCGAGCCCGAGACGAACAGCCGCATGTTCGCGGTGGTCTCGGCGTTCAGCATGTCGTCCTGAAGCAGGCGGACATAGAAGGTCGGCACGCCCATCAGCACGGTCGCCCGCGCCATCGCCTCGAAGATCCGGTCGACGTCGAATTTCGGCAGGAAGATCATCGAGGCGCCCGAGAACAGCACCACGTTGGTGGCGACGAACAGGCCATGGGTGTGAAAGATCGGCAGGGCGTGGATCAGCACGTCCTGCGCGGTAAAGCGCCACGCCTCGCGCAGCACCAAGGCATTCGAGACCAGGTTGCCATGGGTCAGCATCGCGCCCTTGGACCGGCCGGTGGTGCCCGAGGTGTAAAGCAGCGCGGCAAGGTCGTCGCTGGCCCGCGCCACGGTGGCGAAGGTTTCGGGCGCGGCATCGGCGGCGTCGGTCAGGCTGCCCCGCCCCTCGGCATCCAGCGTCACCATGCGGGCACCGGCGGCCTCGGTGGGCTCGCGCAACGCCTCTTGCCGGGCGGGGTCGCAGACGAAGACCCGCGGCTCGGCATCGCCGAGGAAATAGCCGATCTCGGCGGGGGTGTAGCCGGTGTTCAGCGGCAGGAACACCGCGCCCGCCCGCAGGGTGGCGAGATAGAGGATGATCGCCTGCACCGATTTCTCGACCTGCACCGCCACCCGGTCGCCGGGCTGGACGCCAAAGGCCGCCAGCGCATTGGCCATGCGGCCGCTGCGGGCGATCAGGTCGCCGTAGCGGATGCGTTCGCCGGCCTGCGTCTCGATGGCCACGGCCTCGGGGTCGGTGATGCCGGCGGCGAGAAGGTCGAACAGATTGTCACTCATGCGTTGTCCCCGTGGTTCATGGGTTGGAAGCCGGCAGCGCGCGCTTGACGCTGTCCGATGCGGCGATGGCGCTGCGTTCGGCGAAGGCTTCGTGGTTCGCCTCGATCCGGTCGAGGTCGTAGAGATAGTTCACCATCAGCCCATGCGACTGCTTCAGCCCGTTGGCCGAGATATCGCCCAAAAAGTTCAGCCGTTCCAGCCGGGCGCCGTTGCCCAGGTGGAAGCGCGCCACCGGATCGACGACGCGACCCTTGCCGTCGCGGGCGCGCAGGAAATAGGCCGCGGCGGCGGCCAGAAGCGGGGCGCGCAGGCTTTCAGCCTTGGCCGGGTCCTTGTGCCAATCGGGATCGTCCAGCAGGGCGAAGGCCAGGCGCTGGTCGGCGTCGATCAGTTCCGACATCGCGTCCTTGCGCTGCTGGGCCAGCCAGGCGGCAAAGCCCGGCACCGGCGACAGCGTGACGAAGCTGCGGATGTTGGGCAGTTCGGCCTTCAGCTCCTCGACCACCTGCTTGATCAGGAAATTGCCGAAGGACACCCCGGCCAGCCCGCGCTGGGTGTTCGAGATGGAATAGAACACCGCGGTGCTGGCGCGCTCCGCCTCGATCGGCTGGCGGTCGAGGTCGAGGAGGCCCGCGACATTGTCCGGGATCTCCTCGGTCAGCGCCACCTCGACGAAGATCAGCGGCTCGTCCACCAGCTGCGGGTGAAAGAAGCCGTAGCAGCGCCTATCGGTCGGCTGCAGGCGGTTGCGCAGGTCGTCCCAGTTCTGGATGGCATGCACCGCCTCGTAGCGGATGATCTTTTCCAGGATGCTGGCGGGCGTGTTCCAGTCGATATGGCGCAGCACGAGAAACCCCCTGTTGAACCAGGACGCGAAGAGATGCGCGAAATCGCCGTCCACCCGGCGCAGCGCGGGGTTGCCCTTCAGATGGCGCAGCAGCTCCTCGCGCATCCGCACCAGCGCCGCCGTGCCGCCGGGCGCCAGGTTCAGGCGGCGGAACAGTTCCTGCCGGCGCGGCTCGGCGGCGTCGTGCAGCGCCTCGATGGCCCGCCCGTCCTCGGGGTCGCGCTGCACCGCCTCCAGCGCCGCGCGGACCGCCGCCGGATCGGGGCCGAAACGGTCGGCGAGGTTCTGCAGGAAGGCCAGCCGCGTCGCCTCATCGGCATCCTCGAAGGCGGCGAGCAGACCCTGCGCGATGGCCACCCCCGAAGCCTCGCCCCGCCGCGACAGCAGCGCCTCGCCCAGCTCGCACAGGTCGGGCACCTCGGTGGCGGTGCCGGCGCCCCGCCGCCCAAGCAGGCGGCGGCCGCGCTCTGTCAGCACCTCGAACAGCTCGCCCAGAAAGGCCGGGCGTCCGGGGCGCGGGGTCTCGACGGTCTTGATCATTTCGGGCCTCCGAAAAGCGGGTGGCCTGCCGGGATCATCCCGGCAGCACGACGAAGATCAGCCACAGCACGACCGGGGCGACCAGCGTCACCAGCGCGCCGTAGTTCAGCAGTTTGCGGAAAAACACCTGGCGGTCCACCCCGCGGGCATTGGCCAGAACCAAAGCGCCGTTGGTCGAGAAGGGGCTGACATCGACGATGGTCGAGGCGACGGCCATGCCGGCGATGAAGCCGATGGCGCCCACGCCCGTATCGCCCTGCAGGAACGGCACCGCCAGCGGGATCAGCGAGCCAAGCACCGCCGTGGACGAGGCGAAGGCCGAGACCACGGCGCCGATCAGGAACAGCATCAGCGCCGCCAGCAGGGGCGAGGCCATGCCGGCCACGCTGTCGCCGACGAAGTCGATGGTGCCCATGTGCTCCAGCACCGCGACATAGGTGGAAACGCCGGTGATCAGCACGATCTCGGGCCAGGCGACCTGGGCCATGGCGCGTTTCTGCATGGTCGGGTCCCACAGCGCCAGCGCCAGCCCGATGGTCAGCGAGACGAAGCCGATATCGAGGTTGAAGGCCAGCACCAGCACCGCCAGCAGCGCCAGCCCGGCCAGCGTCGCGATCTGATAGGGGGTGCCGTCGGGTTGGTTGCCTTCCTCGACCTCGGCGACGAGGCGGTTCGATTCGCCACCGCCCTCCTCGCCGATGCGGCGGCTCAGCGCCTCGGCCTCGCTGTCGCCGAAGATCTGGGGGCCGGTGGCGGGGCGGGCGATCTCGACATGCGGCACCGTGACCGGCTCGATCCGGTCCGCGTGCGCCTGCATCAGCTTGCGCCCGCCCAGGGCCATGAACAGCAGCAGCGCCACCGCCGCGTTGACGAAGAAGCTGGCGGCGAAGGTGGTCATCGGCGACAGCGGCAGCCCGGCCTTGGCCACGACGCCGTTGGTGATGCCGCCATAGATGCTGATCGGCGAAAAGCCCCCGGCCTGGGCGCCATGCACCACCATCAGGCCCATGAGCAGCGGCGAGATCTGGTAGCGGAAGGCGAAGCCCAGCGCGATCGGCGCGACGATGGCAACAGCGCCGGGGCTGACGGCGCCGACGGCGGTCAGGACGGCCGAGATGCCGAACATGATCCACGGGATCGCGCCGATGCGGCCCTTGACGGCGCGCACCGCCATGCGCACCAGCCAGTCGATGGTGCCGTTGTTCTGCGCCAGCGCGAACAGCCAGGTGATGCCGACCAGCGTCAGGAACAGGCCGCTGGGGAAACCGGCGATGATCTCCTTGGCGGCCTGGCCGGCCAGCAGGGTGCCGACCAGGAAGGCGCCGACATAGGCCAGCACACCCATGTTGATCGGCCAGATCGTGGCGACGACGAACATCGCCGCCAGCGTATAGATTGAAAGCAGATGCGGGGTCATGCGCGGCTCCTCTCCATGCAAACCTCCTTGTCGATTCCCGCGCCCTCCTCCGGCGTGCGAATCCTCTCACGGCGCTGTTATACGTTTCCGGTGCGGTGTTGTATATAACAAAACGGAACATGGATAAATGCCAGCGAACCGCCTATCTTCTGGGCAGAGAGGCGAAGGAGGCTTTCATGGCGACGATTCCCACCCCGCTGCGCATCCGCAACGCGCTGGAAAACGCCATCGTGGAAGGCAGATACCTACCCGGCGCCCGTCTGGACCCCGAGGCGCTGGAGCGGGAATTCGACGTCTCGCGCACCCCGATCCGCGAGGCGCTGCACCAGCTGGAAGCATCGGGGCTGGTCCGGGTGGTGCCCAAGCGCGGCACCTTCGTCACCGAATGGAGCCCCAGCGAACTGGCCGAGCGTTTCGAGGTCATGGCCGAAATCGAGGCCACCTGCGGCCGCCTGGCCGCCCGCCGCATCACCGAGGCGGAAATGGCGGCGCTGGAGGCGGTGCATGGCGAATGCCGCCGGCTGGCCGAGGCGGGCGAGGTCGAGGCCTATTACGCCCGCAATTCGGATTTCCACCATTGCATCTATCGCGCCACGCACAACGCCTTCCTGGAGCAGGAGGCCTCGCGCCTGCATGCCATGCTGCAACCCTATCGGCGCATGCAGCTGAAGGTGCGCAACCGGATGATGCGGTCCTTTGCCGAACATGACGCGGTGGTGGCGCGCATCCGCGCCGGCGACGGCGAGGGCGCGGCCGAGGCGCTGCGTGCCCATGTCATCGTGCAGGGCGACCGTTTCCACGACCTGATCGCGGCGCTGCGGCAAGGGGGCTGAACCGCAGCGGCGGCATCCTGCGGCAATACCCCCGGGCGCATGGGGCCGAAGGGATGGAACAAGACCCATGGCCTGCTTGCGCGCAGGCAGCCCCGGTCGCGCGAGGCGGGCCATTCCAGCCGGTCGCGCACGGCGGTTCCTGGCCAAGGCGCGGCGGGTGGCGCTTTTGTCCTTCCCGACCGCCGGCTCGGCCGATCACCCGAGCCTGGGGCGCCTGCGCGAGACGCTGGCGGTGATCCGCGCCCCCGACCCCGGCTCCGCCGTCACCCGGCGGAACCACGGCGGTTGATCTGCGGCGGCTAGGACCGCTCGCTCGCCTTCCATTCCTCCCAGCTTGGCTGGCCCTTCATGAAGTGCTCGATCTGCTGGCGGTTGGCCTCCAGCCGCGGATCGTGGCGAAGGTAGAAGCGGGTCTCGCGCGCGATCAGGCCGGACAGGATCAGCAGCCCGATCAGGTTCGGAATGGCCATCAGCCCGTTCATCACGTCCGAGAAGCTCCAGACCACGCCCAGCTGGACCGTGCAGCCCAGCAGCACCGCCAGCGAGAACAGGATGCGGAAGGGCATGACGCCGCGATGGCCCACCAGCCGTTCCAGGTTGCGCTCGCCGTAATAGGCCCAGCCCAGGATGGTCGAATAGGCGAAAAGCACCAGCCCGACGGTCACGATCCAATGCCCCCATTGCCCCGGCAGGCCATGGGTGAAGGCCTGCCCGGTCATGATCGAGGGCGAGATCTGCAGCCCGGTCTGCGGATCGATCTCGTTCCAGACGCCGGTGGTGATGATGACAAGGCCGGTGCAGGACACGACGATGATCGTGTCGATGAAGGTCTGGGTCATCGACACCAGTCCCTGCCGCACCGGATGCGTGGTCTGCGCCGAAGCCGCGGCGATGGCGGCCGAGCCCATGCCGGATTCGTTCGAGAAGATGCCGCGCGCCACGCCGAACTGCACCGCGACCATGATCGTCGAGCCGAGGAAGCCCCCTGTCGCAGCCGTGCCGGTGAAGGCCTGCGAAAAGATCTCGCCCAGCGCGGCAGGCAGCGCCTGGATGTTGACCAGCAGGATATAAAGCGCCCCCAGCACGTAGAACAGGATCATCGCCGGCACCAGCCCGGCGGTCACCCGGCCGATGGACTTGATGCCGCCGACCAGCACCACCAGCGTCAGCCCGGCCAGAACCACGCCCGTGATCCAGGTCGGGATCATGAAGCTGCGCTCCAGGTTCGAGGCGATGGAATTGCCCTGGGTCATGTTGCCGATGCCGAAGCAGGCGCAGACCGCGAAGACCGCAAAGCACAGCGCAAGGGCCTTGCCGAAGCCGTTCGGGATGCCGCGCTCGAGGTAATATTGCGGGCCGCCGTTCTTTTCGCCGACCTCGTCGGTGGTGCGGAAGCGCACGCCGAGAAAGGCCTCGGAATATTTCGAGGCCATGCCCAGGATCGCCGTGACCCACATCCAGAACAGCGCCCCCGGGCCGCCGGCGGCGATGGCCGTCGCCACGCCGACGATATTGCCGGTGCCGACGGTTGCGGCCATGGCGGTGGTCAGCGCCTGGAATTGCGAGATGTCGCCCTCGGCATCGTCATCCTTGCGCTTGAGCAGACCGAGACGCAGGGCAGCGCCCAGCCGGACAAGCTGGATGCCCTGCAAGCGGATGGTCAGGTAAAGCCCGGTGCCCAGCAACAGGGGAACAAGAAGGTAAGGTCCCCAGACGATGCCGCCGATCTTGCCCAAGGCTTCTTCTATCTGATCGAGTCCCATTGATCCCGCGTTTCGTTATTGCAATGCCTACAGACGGGGAATTTCGGCGCCGAATGTCAAGCTCTGCCTCGCCCGGCGCCCGGCACGCGACGGCGGGCCGGCGGGGCTCCGCCGCCCGATTTCGCGCCCTGCCCCGCCCCCTGGCGCCCCCGGCCGTCCCGCCATGCCTCAGCCCGGTATCTGCCGCAGGATCAGGAACAGGAGGGCCGACAGAAGCGCCGCGGCAGGAACGGTGACGACCCAGGCCGCGCCGATGGTCAGCACATGCAACCTGCGGACCAGCTTGCGGCGACGGCGCTCGTCCGCAGGGATATGTTCCGGTCGGGGAACGGCCATGCGGGCCTTCTTCAGGCGCCGCTCGGCGTCCCATTCCCGGAAAAAGCCCACCCCGAAGATCGCGCCCACCGCGATATGGGTCGAGCTGACCGGCAATCCCAGCCAGCTTGCCAGAATGACCGTGATCGCCGCCGACAGGGCGACGCAATAGGCGCGCATCGGGTTGAGCTTGGTGATCTCGCTGCCGACCATGCGGATCAGCTTGGGACCGAACAGGCTGAGCCCGAAGGAGATCCCGAAGGCGCCGATCAGCATGACCCACAGCGGAATGGTCACGTCGCTATTGAAATTGCCGGTCTGAACGGTCTGCACGATGGCCGCCAGCGGGCCCACGGCATTGGCGACGTCGTTCGCGCCATGGGCAAAGCTGAGCAGCGCCGCCGATGCGACCAGCGGGATGCCGAACAGCACCTTCAGCGACTTGTTGCGGTTCTCCAGCCCCGCGGACTGGCGGCGCGTGACCGGGATCATCAGCAGCCAGCAGCCCAGCCCAACCATCAGGCCCAGCAGCAGCGCGGCCCCCATCGAGACCTCGACCAGCTGTTTCAGCCCCTTCATCACCAGATAGGCGGCGAAGGTCCCCGCCATGATGCCGACCAGGATCGGCACCCAGATGCGGGCCGCCGCGATCTTGTCCTCGCGATAGACGATGCGGCTCTTGATCAGCGACAGGAAGCCCGCCGCCACGACGCCGCCCAGCACCGGAGAGATGACCCAGCTGGCGGCGATGGCCAGCATCTGGTCCCAGCTGACCGCGCCGAAGCCGGCCCCGGCGATGCCCGCGCCCACGACGCCGCCGACCACGGCATGCGTGGTCGAGACCGGCGCCCCGATCCATGTCGCCAGGTTCACCCACAGCGCCGAGGCCAGCAGCGCCGCCATCATCGCCCAGATGAAGGTCGCGGGCGTGTCCAGCGCCTCGGGCGCCACGATGCCCTTGGCGATGGTCGAAACCACGTCGGCCCCGGCGATCAGCGCCCCGGCGCTTTCGAACACCGCCGCGATGACGATGGCGCCGCCCATGCTGAGCGCATTCGCCCCCACCGCGGGGCCCATGTTGTTGGCCACGTCGTTGGCGCCGATGTTGAGCGCCATATAGGCGCCGAACACGGCGGCGGTGACGACGATCAGCATCTCGCCGCTCTGCCCCAGCAACATCGCCGCGGCGAGCCCGGCCAGGATGATGAAGACGAAGCCGATGCCCGGCGCCACCAAAGGCCGGGCCACATAGGCGGCAGCCGCCTCCAGGTTTGCGAAGCGGCCGAGATCGCGGTCCAGCGTTTCCAGGTGTCGGGGCTCGAGATCCTTGTCAGACATGTTCCGCCTTTCTGTTCCCGCGCGTGCTAGGAGCGAATCGACTACATATCAAGACGCATCCGACCGGAACGCGCCGCACCGACCCGGGTGCCCGCCGGGCTTGGTCCCTGCTTCGCGGAACGGGGCATGCCCGGCACGTCCCCCGCAGGATCGCAAGGCGAAACCCGGCGGACTGCCATCGTCGACAAGCCGCAAGGCCCGGCCAGGACCGGACGTCACGGCACCCTTCCTGCGGGCCTCGGCGGTTGTCGCCGGCGCCGGCTCTGGCTAACCTGCGTCCAGACAACCAGGCAAACAGGGATAAGCACATGAAACTCAGGACATTGTTCGCGGCCTTCGCCGTCGCCGCCTCTTTCGGCCAGGCCGCGGTGGCGCAGGAGATGTCGTTCTTCCGCATCGGCACCGGCGGCACGGCCGGCACCTATTACCCGATCGGCGGGCTGATCGCCAACGCGATCTCCAGCCCGCCCGGCTCGCGCGCCTGCGAGGATGGCGGCTCCTGCGGGGTGCCGGGGCTGGTGGCGACGGCGGTGGCCTCGAACGGCTCGGTCGGCAACGTGAACGCCATCAACGGCGGCGCGATGGAGGCCGGGTTCAGCCAGTCCGACGTGGCCTATTGGGCGCAGACCGGCACCGGGCTCTGGGAAGGCCAGCCGGCGGTCGAGAAACTGCGCCTGATCGCCAACCTCTATCCCGAAAGCATCCACCTGGTGGCGCGCAAGGATGCGGGCATCGGCTCGGTCGCCGATCTCAAGGGCAAGCGCGTGTCGCTGGACGAGCCGGGCTCGGGCACGCTGGTCGATGCCAAGATCATCCTGGAAGCCTTCGGCCTGTCGGAATCGGACATCACGCCGGAATATCTCAAGCCCGACCAGGCGGCCGACCGGATGCGCGACGGCGCCATGGACGCCTTCTTCTTCGTCGGCGGCTATCCGGCGGGTGCCATCGCCGAGCTGGCCAGCCAGCACGATGTGGTGCTGGTGCCGATCACCGGCCCCGAGGTCGACAAGCTGCGCGAGGACTATACCTTCTTCGCCACCGACACCGTTCCGGCCGGAACCTATGAGGGACAGGACGCCGATGTCGCCACGATCTCGGTCGGGGCGCAGCTGGTGACCAGCGCCGACCAGCCCGAGGAGCTGATCCACGGCATCACCGCGGCGATCTACAACGAGAACACCCAGAAGCTGTTCGCCGCCGGCCATGCCAAGGGCAAGCTGATCACGCTGGACAGCGCCACCCAGGGCGCAGGCATTCCCTTCCACCCGGGCGCCGAGCGTTTCTACAAGGAGGCCGGCAAGCTCGAATGAGCAGGCCCGCAACGTGACGAAAAGGACGCGGCCGGTCCCTGGTCCGCGTCCTTTGGTCCTGAACCGAACGGCAGGAAAACCGCATGACCGAGCCAACCCGCCCGCTTACCGACGACCAGCTTCGCGCGCTGGAAGAGGAATACGATCCCGAGGCGCGATTCCGCACGGTGACGCGCCCGATCGCCATCCTCTCGGGGATCATCCTGTTCCTGCTTGCGGCCTATCACTATTACACGGCCGGGTTCGGCATCCCGCGCGCGACCACGCATCGCGGGCTGCATATGGGCGTGTCGCTGTTCATCGTCTATCTCAGCTTCTCGTCGCTGGCGCGCAACCGGCACAGGACGGACGGTCTTGCCGTCCTCGGCGTGCCGGTGACGGACTGGCTCTTGGCCATCGGCGGCGCCGTCAGCGCCTTCTACGTGCCCTGGATCTATGCCCAGCTGCAATTCCGCGTCGGCAATCCGCTGCCGCTCGACATCGCCATGGGCACGGTGCTGCTGGTGGCGCTGATGGAGGCGGTGCGCCGCTCGATGGGCTGGCCGCTGCCGGTCATCGCGGCCCTGTTCATCGCCTATGCCTATTTCGGCAAGTCGATGCCCGGCATCCTGGTGCATCCCGGCGCGGACTGGGCCAATATCGTCAACCATCTCTACCTGACCTCGCAGGGCATCTACGGCACCGCGCTCGGCGTCATCGCCACCTATGTGTTCCATTTCGTGCTGTTCGGGGTGATGGCGCAGAAGATCGGCCTGGGGCAGCTGTTCATCGACCTGGCAACGGCGCTGGCCGGCCGTTTCGCCGGCGGGCCGGCCAAGGTCTCGGTGGTCTCCTCGGCGATGCTGGGCACGATCTCGGGCTCGTCGATCGCCAATACCGTGACCACCGGCGCGCTGACCATCCCGGCGATGATCAAGATCGGCTTCAAGCGCCATTTCGCCGCCGCGGTCGAGGCGGCTTCGTCCACCGGCGGGCAGATCACCCCGCCGGTGATGGGCGCGGTCGCCTTCCTGATGGTCGAATACCTGGGCATCCCGTTGCGCACCATCCTGATCGCCGCCGTCGTGCCGGCCTTCATGCATTTCTTCGGCGTGCTGGTGCAGGTGCATCTGGAGGCCAAGCGCCTGGGCATCCGCGGCCTGCGCCAGGAAGAGCTGCCCAAGGCGTGGAAAGTCCTGCGCGAGGGCTGGCTGTCGGTCTTTCCGCTGGTGCTGCTGGTCTGGATGCTGATGTCGGGCCGCACGCCCTTCCTGTCGGCCTTCTGGGCGATCACCGCCTGCATGGCGGTCTTTCTGATCCAGCGGGTCATGGCGTCGGGCGCCATCGAGGGCGTCAAGGAAACCGCCGCCGGCATCTATGAGGGCTTCGTCGCCGGCGCCCGGCAATCGCTGGCCGTGACGGCGGCCGCGGCGCTGGTCGGGGTGGTGATCGGCGTCGTGACCCTGACCGGCGTCGGCTTCAAGATCGCCTTCATGGTCACCTCGGTCGCCGCGGGCTGGGCCGCCTCGGTGCATAGCCTGCTGGCGGCGCTGCCCTTCGAACTGTTCAGCATCCAGACGCTGACGCTGCTGTTCACGCTGCTGATGACGGCGGTGGTCTGCGTGCTGATGGGATGCGGCGTGCCGACGACGGCGAATTACATCATCATGGTGGCCGTGGCCGCGCCGGTTCTGGGCATGATGAATGTCGAGCCGCTGGTGGCGCATTTCTTCGTGTTCTACTTCGGCGTGCTGGCCGACGTGACGCCGCCGGTGGCGCTGGCCGCCTATGCCGGGGCCGGGATCGCCGGGGCCAACGGCTTCAAGGCGGGCAACACCGCCTTCCGGCTGTCCATGGGCAAGGCGCTGGTGCCTTTCGTCTTCGTCTTCTCGCCCTCGCTGCTGCTGGTCACGCAATCCTTCACCCTGCCCGACTTCCTGCTGGCCTTTGCCGGCGCGGTGCTGGGCATCGTAGCGCTGTCGGCGGCGATCACCAACTGGCTGCTGGGGCCGCTTCTGCTGGTCGAGCGGATGCTGCTGCCCGTGGCGGCGCTGATGATGATCGCGCCGGAAATCATCTCGACCGTGATCGGTGCGGCGATCCTCGGGCTGGTGCTGCTGCGCCAGTATCTGGCCGGCTCGGGGCCGAGACCCGAGCCGGTCACCTGACCGTGCCCGGCCCCGGCCGGGTGGCCGGGGCCATGCGCCGGTCCGGTGCAATGATGATGCGCAGGGCCTCGGGATCTGCGCGGCTCAGGCGTTTCGCAGGTTCTGCCGCCCGGCCTTGCGGTCGCCGCCTGCCCCCTCAGCCGGCGCACCGATCAGCTGGTCCTTGAGACTGACCGAAGACACCGGCGGCAGGTCGAAATTCAGCCCCGCCTCCAGATGCCGCAGATGGTCGTCGGTCAGACGCAGCAGCAATTCCTCGTCACGCGCCATCAGGGCATCGACGATCCCGACATGGTCGTCGCAATGCGCGCATGAATGCGCGGCACTGGGATACATGCCCAGGATCAGGGTGCTGCGCATGGTCAGCTCGGCCAGGAAGCGTTCCAGCACGCGATTGCCGGAAAGCCGCGCCAGATACATGTGGAACTGCTGCGACAGGCGCAATTCGGTCGGCTTGTCCCGGCGGGCCCGCGCCTCGGCTTCGGCGGCGATATTGGCGCGCAGATAGGCGACATCCTCGTCGCTGACGCGGGCCACGGCCTGCCGGGCGATGGTCCGCTCGATGGCGCGGCGGGCCTGGAAGACCTCGCGCGCCTCTTGCGCGGAAGGGGTGACGACGAAGGCGCCGCGATTGGGCCGCAGCTCGACCACCTGCTTGGCGGCCAGAGAGGCCAGCGCGCGGCGGACATTGGCGCGGTTGCAGTTGAACAGCTCGCTCAGCGCCTGTTCGCCCAGCTTCGCCCCGGCGGGCAGGCGCTGTTCGGAGATCGCGTTCAGGACCGCATCGACGATCTGGCTTTCGGGCTGGGCGTCCATCGGGCTCGGCTTCTTCCTGCTTGGCCTGCGGAATTACAGGCAAATCCTGACCGTCGCAAGTATTGCACAAATCCGTTGACTTGATAACATGAATTGTTAACAATGATTGTTAACACAAATGGAGGTAGTGGTGGAAATCCTGGTCGTCAACCCCAACTCGACCCAGTCAATGACCGACAAGATCGTCGAGGCCGCCCGTGCGGTGGCCAGCCCCGGCACGGTGATCCACGGCGCGACCGCCGCCGGCGCACCCGCCAGCATCGAAGGCCATTACGATGAGGCGATGTCGCTGCCCGGCCTGCTGGCGCGGGTCCGCGAGGCCGAGGCGCAGGGCATCGACGGCATCGTCGTCGCCTGTTTCGACGATCCGGGCATCGCCGCCTGCCGGGAACTGGCCAGCGGCCCGGTGCTGGGCATCTGCGAAGCCGCGGTGAAGGCGGCCAGCATGCTGGCGACCTCGTTTTCCGTCGTCACCACGCTGCCGCGCTCGGTCCCGGTGATCGAGCACCTGATCCACGGCTATGGCCTGTCGCACCAATGCCGCCGCGTCCGCTCGGCCTCGATCCCGGTGCTGGCGCTGGAGGAACCCGGCTCGGACGCACGGATCAAGGTGCGCGATGAAATCCTGTGCGCCATCCGCGAGGACCGCTGCGAGGCCGTGGTGCTGGGCTGCGCCGGCATGGCCGACCTGACGGCCTGGCTCAGCGAAGAGACCGGCATTCCGGTCATCGACGGCGTCAGCGTCGCGACCCGCATGATCGAGGCGCTGGTGGGCGCGGGGCTGAGGACCAGCAAGATCAACGCCTACGCTTTCCCCAACGAAAAATAGGGAAGCAGGAAAAGGGAGGAGGACTGACAATGACAACGCATGAGATGGCGCCCGACAGCGCCGTGATCGAACACAAGGCCGTCGGAGAGGAAAGCCTTGCCCCGCAGGAGACCCGGATCATGGACCCGTGGTCCTACCTGTTCGCCTGGCTGGGCGGCTGCGTCTCGATCGGGACCTTCACCGTCGGCTCGGGGCTGGTGGGGACGCTGAACCTGCTTCAGACCTTCGTGGCCATCGCCATCGGCTGCACCGTCATCGGCGTCGCGCTGATGATCAACGGGCAGGCCGGGCACAAATACGGCATCCCCTTCATGGTGCAGGCCCGCTCGGCCTTCGGCTTCACCGGCACCCGGATCCCGGCGCTGGTGCGCTCGGTCCCGGCCATCGTCTGGTTCGGCTTCCAAAGCTGGATCGGCGCCGGGGCGCTGAACCTCGTCTCGGATACGCTGTTCGGCTATTCCAACATCTGGGTGTTCTTCGTCGGCTTCCAGGCCCTGCAGATCGGCCTGTCGGTGCTGGGCTTCCACGGCATCAAATGGCTGGAAAACATCGGCTCGGTCTTCATCATCTTCTCGCTGATCTACATGTTCTTCAGCGTCATCGACAAATACGGCGCCGAGATCAGCGACAACCTGATCAATGTCGAGGGCACCTGGGGCGCACCGTTCTGGGGCGGCACGATGCTGTTCCTGGGCATCTATTCGACGATGATGCTGAACGTCTCGGACTACGCGCGCGAGCTGCGCAAGAATGTCGGACCGCTCCGGCAGGTGGTGATCTATGCCAACTCGATCCTGCCGGCGACGCTGTTCATGGGCCTGATCGGGCTGATGGTCTCCAGCGCGACCGGCGAGGTCGATCCGATCAAGGTGTTCTCCAGCGCGGTCGACAACAAGCTGCTGCTGGTCGTGACGCTGCTGTTCATCGCCTTCGCGCAGGTGACGACGAACATCCTCAACAACGTCGTGCCGCCGGCCTATGCGCTGATGGATGTGTTCAAGGTCAACTTCAAGACCTCGGCCGTGATCGTCGGGCTGCTGGCCTTCGGCACCTTCCCGTGGGAGCTGGTCAAGGACGAATCGGCGGCGGGCCTGAGCCTGTTCATCCGCACCTATTCCGCCTTCCTCGGCCCGATCTTCGCGATCCTGGTGGTGGATTACTACATCCTTCGCAAGCGGAACCTGAACCTCGCCAAGCTTTATGATCCCGAGGGGCCGTATAAGGGCGTCAACATGGCCGCCGTCATCGCCATGGCCGTCGGCGTCGTCTTTGCGCTGATCTTCTCGGGCATCTCGTGGTATGCAAGCCTGCTGCCCTCGGGGGTGCTCTACTATCTGCTGATGCAGCACCTGCCCGCCGCCCAGCGTTTCCGCGAGAACTGAGCCATGAGCATCATCACCGGACAGGCCCGGCGCTGGACACTGGCCGCCGGCTGCGCCATGGGCCTGCTGCAGGGCCAGGCCCTGGCCCAGGACTCGGGACGGATCATCGTGCTGATCAACCCGAACTCGAACGAGGCCGCCACGCAATCCATGACCGAACTGGCGCAGGCCGCGGTCGGGGAAGCCGCCACGGTCCAGGGGCGCAGCAATGCCGGCGCCCCGGCCCTGCTGACCACGCCCGAGGACATGGCCAATGCGGTTCCGGGCGTGGTCGCCGCCGGCACCGAAGCCGCGTCCGATCCGCGCGTCGCGGCGCTGATCGTGTCGGCCTTCAGCGATCCCGGCCTGCCGGAACTGCGTGCGGCGGTCGGCATCCCGGTCCTCGGCATCGGCGAGGAGGTCTTCCACGAGGCCGCGCGCGACGGCCGGCCCTTCGGCATCGTGACGGTGACGCCGGATGAAGAACTGATCGAGTCCTTCCGCCAGAAGGCGGCCTCGCTCGGCTACGAGGCGCAATATCGCGGCGTCCGGGTCACGCCGGGCGACCCGGCCGAACTGGTCCGGGATCCCGACCGGCTCGACGCCGCCCTGGCCGATGCCGTCAGGCAATCGGTCGGCGAGGACGGCGCCGAGGCGGTGATCATGGGCGGCGGCCCGCTTTCGGCCTCGGCCATCCGGCTGCAGTCGCAATTCGAACAGCCCCTGGTGGTCGCGGTCACCGCAGCCGCCCGCGCTGCGGCGCAGAAAATCGCGGATCCGGACTGAACCGCCATCGCACCAGCAACGGGCCGGCATAGAACCCCCGCGCCCCGCACCGTTCCCGGTGCGGGGCGCGTGGGCTCTTTCCGGCTTGCTCCATGCAGGTTAGCCCCTTGCGGCGGCACCCGCAGGAGGAATGCGGCAGCGGCCATTCGCAGCACCTGGACGATGTGGCGGGGTGCACTCTGGGGCCCAAAAGCGCGCCAACCAATGACCGGAATCTTGATCTTCCCCAAGAAGGAAGCTGCCGATGCCTGATCCAGTGACTACGGACGGCCATCCGGGCGTGCCGCGACCTATGACAGCCCGCATATCCGTGATCGCGACTGTGCCAACACGCGTGAGATCGACCCCGTGTGCGGCACGGGCAGCCATGGCGTCGATCCGGCTCAATGCCATTCAGGTCAGGCGGGCGTCGGGGCCGTCCGTCCGAGCGAACGGTCAACCCGATCGCAGGTCGTGATCTAGGGCCGCCGCGCCTGGATCAGGCGCCACCAGCCCTCGATGCTGGGCTCCTGAAGCAGTTCCCGCGCGCTGACCGTGATGCCCGCCTGCTTCAGTTCGGCGACCAGCTTCAGCACCGACAGCGAATCCAGCCCCAGGAACAGCAGGTTTTCATCGGAACCAATCTCCGCCTCGTCGGGGACAAGCGCCTGCACACGCGTTTCCAGCCATGCCCGGCCGAGCGTTTCGATAGATCCGATGTCGTTCATTTCGATCCCGTCCTGTCCTACGCGGCCAAGCCTTTCCTTGACACCGCCATTAGTTGAGTATTTTTATCAACCACTATCGCCAGACGCAAGGGGATGAACATGGACCTGACCGCCATGCAGGCAGCCTATTGGACCGGGCGCGATTGGAAGGGGCCGGGCGGCGGCGTATCCGCGCATCTGCATACCGAATTCCAGCCGCAAGGGCTGGAGCCGGGGCGGCTGGACCGCGCGGTGCGCGGGCTGTTCCGCCGGCATCCCATGCTGCGGCTGCGGGTCACGGCCGCGGGCCAGCAGGTGATCCAGCCGCTGGACGACCGCCACGCCCTGCGGGTCGAGGATCTGCGGGCGCTGGCGCCGGATCAGGTGCAGGCGCGGCTGGCCGCGACGCGGCGGCGGATGACGCATCAGCGGCTGGACATCGCCTCGGGCGAGGCGGCGGAATTCCTGCTCAGCCTGCTGCCGGGCGACGAGCAGCGGCTGCATGTCGACCTGGACATGATCGCGGCCGATCCCTCCTGCTTCGGGCTGATCATGGACGACCTTGCCCGGCTTTACGAAGATCCGGCCGGGATCGCTGCGGTCGAGGAACCCGAAGGCTGCTATTTCGACTATCTGGGCCGGCTGCCTCCCGACCCGGCGGCCGAGGCGGCGGATCGGGACTGGTGGCGGGCGCGGCTGCGCGACATGCCGCCGGCGCCCTCGCTGCCGCTGCGCGACGGGGCGGCCGCGCCGGAAAGCACCCGGATCTCGGCCCTGCTGCCGCCGGCGCAGGCCGCGGCGCTGCGGGGGCTTGCGCGTGAATTGCGGGTCACGCAGACCGCGCTTTACCTGGCGGTCTTTGCCGCCGTGCTGGCGCGGGCGACAGGCGACCGGGCCTTTCGCCTGACGCTGCCGGGCTTCTTCCGCGCCCCGGTGATGCGCGGCGCCTCGCGGCTGGTCGGGGATTTCACCAATATCCTGCCGCTCGGCCTGCGGGTCGGGCCCGAGGCCACGCTGGCCGGACTGGCGCGCGAGGCAGGGCGCGAGATCGCCGAGGCGCTGTCGCATCAGGCCTGCCCCGGCGTCGCCGTGCTGCGCGAGATGTCACGCGGCGGCCAGGGCGTGGAATCCGCGCCGGTGGTCTTTACCAGCGGGCTCGACCTGGACGGGGCGCAGCGCCAGCTGCTGAGCCCCCGCGTCGGCCGGCTGTTCGGGCGACTGGTCTGGAGCGTCTCGCAGGCGCCGCAGGTTGCGCTGGACGTGCAGGTCGCATCGCTGGCCGAGGGCGTGCTGCTGAACTGGGATCTGCGGCTTGACGCGCTGCCCGGCGACTGGGTCCGCACCGGTTTCGATGCCTGCCACGCGGCGCTGTGCCGGCTGGCCGATGCGCCCGATCTGGCGGCGGCGCCGCTGTCGGACTGGCTGCCGGCACCGATGCGGATGCGGCGGCTGGGCGAGCTGCAAAAGGCCTATCTGCTGGGCCGCGAGGCCGAGCTGCCGCTGGGCCGCACCGCCATGCAGGAATATCGCTGCTATCGCGGCCCGCTGGATGCCGAAGCCCTGGCGCTTCGGGCCAAGGCGCTGATCGAGCGGCATGAGGCGCTGCGCTGCCGGCTCGACCCTGCCCATTCCGCGCTGCGCGTGCTGGACGAAGCCGAGCCGCCGCTGGAACGGATCGACCTTTCGGGACTGGCCGTCGATGAGGCCGAGGCGCAGCTCTCTGCCCTGCAGGACGAATTCGCCCGCGCACCGCTGCCGCTGGACGGGTTGCTGTGGCGGCTGGTGCTGGTGCAATTGCCCCGGCCCCGGGAACAGGCATTGCTGGTCAAGATGGACGCGCTGGCGCTGGACGGCGCCGGGATCGCGCAGGTGATCGCCGAACTGCTGGCGCCCGGGTTGCCGCCGGCCTCCGCCCTGCCCGAGCCGCCGCCCGAACAATCCGACCGCGCCGCCGATGCCGACTGGTGGCGCGCGCGTCTGGCCGGGGTCGAGGGGCCGCCGCGCCTGCCCTGGCGGCAACCGCCGGAGGGCATCGACCGCCCGCGCTGGCGCCGCGACAGCCGCCGCATCCCGCGCGATCAGCTGGCGCGCCTGGCCCGGCTGGCGGCGGCGCGGAAACTGACCCGCAACAGCATCGCCATGGCCGTGGTGCTGGAGGTGCTGGCGCGCTGGACCCCGGACCTGGCGCCCTGTGTCGCGGTGCCGGTGGCGCCGCCGCCGGGCGGGGCGCTGGCCAACCGCTCGTCCTTCATCGCCGTCGACTATCGCGCCGACCGGGGCAGCTTCCTGGACCATGCCCGCCGGTTGCAGGAGGACCTGCTGGAGGGCATGGCGCATCCCGGTCTGTCGGGGGTCGGCCTCAGCCGGCTGCTGCTGGCGCAGAACGGCGGTCGGATCGCGCTGCCGGTGGTGCTGACCAACGGCATGGGCTGGGACCGGGTGCCCGCCGATGCCGGGCTGCGGCTGGTGGACGGGCTGGTGCAGACCCCGCAGGTCGCGCTGGACCTGCGGCTGTCGCTGGATGCGGAGGGTGCGCTGCTGCTGCAAGCCGATCACGTCGAGCAGGCGCTGGAGCCGGCGGTCGTCGGCGCGTTGCTGGACGCCGCCGCCCGCGCCTTCGCCGCGCTGGCCGGACGGGACGAGCTGACCCTGGCCGGCGCCGATTTCCTGCCGCCGCCACCCGCGGCCCCCGCCGGGGCGGAACATGCCGGCCCCGGCCATCTGGAGCGCATCGCGGCGCAGCTGTTCGACGGCGATCCCGACCGCACGGCCCTGATCTGCGACACCCGCAGCACCAGCTACGGCGCGCTTGGCCTGCGGGTGCGGCGCGTGATGGCCGGGCTGGCCGCGCGCGGGCTCGCGCCGGGCGACGTGGTCGCGATCTGCCTGCCGCGCGGACCCGAGCATCTGGTGCTGACGCTGGCCTGCGCCTTCTCGGGGCTGGTCTGGGTGCCCATCGACGCCGCCGCGCCGCCCGAGCGGCGCGACTACCTGCTGCGCAATTCCGCGCCGCGGCTGGTCGTGGCCGCAACCGACCTGCCCGGCTGGCCGCTGGCCTCGCCCCGCACCCTCGAAGCGCATGACCCGGCCCCGATCCCGCAGGGACTGGCCGCGCTGTCCCGCTCCGAGGCGGCCGCCTATTACCTTTACACCTCGGGCACCACCGGGCGGCCGAAATGCGTGGTGCTGAACAATCGCGCCACCGCGAATGTCATCGGCCATACGCTGGATGCCTGGGGGATCGGGGCCGAGGACGCGGTGATCTCGGTCACGCCGCTGCATCACGACATGTCGGTCTTCGACCTGTTCGGCACCCTGGCCGCCGGCGCGCGACTGGTCATGCCCGCGCCGGCCGAGGAAAAGGACGCCCTTGCCTGGAACCGGCTGGTGCGCGATCACGGCGTGACCGTCTGGTGCTCGGTCCCCGCCATCGTCGAGATGCTGCTGGCCTGCGCGCCGGATGACGGGCTGACCTCGCTGCGGCTGGTGGCGCAGGGCGGCGACTACATCAAGCCGGCAGTGATCGACCGGCTGCGCCGGCTGCGGCCCGATGCGGCGCTGTGGTCGCTGGGCGGCCCGACCGAGACCACGATCTGGAGCATCTGGCACCGAATCGGCCCCGAGGACGACCGCATCATCCCCTATGGCCGCGCCCTGCCCGGCAACCGCTACCTGCTGCTGAACCCGCAGGGCGAACCCTGCCCCGAGGGCGTGGCCGGCCGCATCCACACCACGGGCGTGAACCTGGCGCTCGGCTATCTGCGCGACGGCGCGCTGGAACAGACCGACTTCACCGAGGTCGCCGGCATCCGCGCCTTTCGCAGTGGCGACCTGGGGCGGCTGCGCGGCGACGGCACCATCCTGTTCGACAGCCGGGTGAACGGCTATGTCAAGGTGCGCGGCGTGCGCATCTCGCTGGCCGATGTCGAGGCCGAGCTGGCCGCCCATCCCGCCGTCGTGCAGGCCCTGGTCGTAGACATTCCCGACGCGCGGCGCGAGACGGTGCTGGCCGCGCTGGTCGCCGGCCGCGACCTGCCCGAACCGGCCGCGCTGCGCGCCTTCCTGCGCGAACGGCTGCCGCAATCGCACCTTCCCGACCGCATCCTTGCAATCCCGGCGCTGCCGCTGTCGGCCAACGGCAAGCCCGACCGCCGCCGCGCGCGCCAGATCGCGGGCCAGCCCGGCCCCGGGCCCGTCCTGGCGCCGAAGGTGGCGGCCGACGAACCCGCGGACGCGCTGACGGGCCTGATCCTCGCCGCCTTCCGCGAGGCGCTCGGCGCGCCCGGAATGGGGCCCGAGGACGATTTCTTCGACCATGGCGGGCATTCGCTGGTCGCGACCCGGATCATCGGCAGGCTGCAGGCCGAGCATGGCATCGCCCTGCGCTTCACCGACATCTTCCGCCATCCGACCGCCCTCGCGCTGGCCGGGATCGCCACCCGCAGCGCGCCGGCCGCGCCGATGCCCGCAGCCGGGGACGACGCGGCCGGGCCCCAGGCGGCGCCCCTGTCGCTGGCGCAGCAATCGCTGTGGAAGGCCTATGCCGCCTTCGGCTATGGCGGCATCTTCAATCTGCCCTTTGCCCTGCGTTTCCCGACCCCGGTGGACGAAGCGGTCTTCGGGCTGGCCTTCGGCGACCTGATCCGCCGCCATCCCGTGCTGCGCAGCCATTTCCGCGAGGAAAACGGCCAGCCGCTGCAAGAAGTGGTCCCGGTCGAGCGGCTGGGCGATTATCGCTGGTTCTGGACCAGCGCCGAGGCGGGCGAGGCAAACCGCCGGACCGAGGCCGGCCATGTCTTCGACCTTGCCCGCGAATTGCCGCTGCGGCTGCGCTTCTTCCGCGAGGGGGACGAGCAGGTGCTGTCCATGCTGTTCCACCATATCGTGCTGGACGAATGGTCGCTGAACCTGCTGATGGACCAGCTTGGCCACGCCTATCGCCAGCGGGCGGCGGGGCTGGCGCCGGAATGGCCCGACCAGCCGCCGGGCTTCCACCGCTTCGCCGCCGCGCAAAGGGCGGCGGATACGGACCGCGCGCATCTGGACTACTGGCTGGATCACCTGCGCGGCGCACCGCGTGCCCGCCCGATCCTCGGCGCTGCGCCGGGCGGACAGGACCCGCAGGGCGGCTGGACCCGGATCGACCTGCCGGCCGAGGTCGCACGCGGGCTTTACGCCACGGCGCGGCGCAACGCGGCCTCGCTTTTCGCGACGGCCTATGCGGCGATCGGCGCGGCGCTGGGGCGGCTGGGCGGCATCGACGACCTGGTGATCGGCACCTCGGCCTCGGGGCGCAACGATCCGGCCTGGTTCGACACGGTGGGCTATTTCACCACCATGACCGCGCATCGGCTGGCGCTGGGGGCGCAGGACACGCCCGCCGCGCTGATCGCGCAGGTGCGCGACCGCATCGCCCGGTCGCTGCCGCATTCCGAGGTCCCGCTGGACCTGGTGGGCGAGGCGCTGACCGGCAATCCCGTCACCCGGCTGGACGAGATGTTCGAGGTCTTCATCCAGATCCACGCCCGGAACCGGATGAATGGCGCCATCGCGCTGATGGACGGCAGCCGCGTCGAATACCGGCAGATCGACCCCGACAAGGCGGAATCGCTGCTGGGCCTGCAATTCGAGATCGTCGAGGACGTGGCGGACGAGACCGCCGGCCTGCGCATCATGCTAAGCCATCGCGCCGACCGCTACGGCCCCGCCGAAATCCGCCGGATCACCCAAGCGGTCGAGGCGATGCTGGCCCGCTTTGCACAGCCGCAGGACGATCAGCCGCTGGACGCCGGCGAGGCAAGCCCCAGATGCGCGGCCAGCGTCTCTCCGGCATAGGCGTGGCGAAAGCGCCGCGCCTCGGCCAGCGCCGGGATCAGTTCGGACAGCAGCAGGTCCAGCGATTCCCCGCTGCCGCCCGGCAGGGCGATGAAGCCGTCCATGACCCCGGCATCCGACCAGGCGGCGATCTCGGCCAGGGCCTCGGCCGGGGTGCCGACGAAGGTCCAGTGCCCGGAATTGGCCACCTCGGGGCGCAGCAGCAGGTCGCGCAGGGGCGGGCTTTCCTGCCGGATCAGCCGCTGCAGCAGCCCCGAATGGGTGCGGCTGCGCAGCGCCGCGTCCCCGGCCGGCAGGTCCGCGGGGGTCAGGGGGCGGTCCTCGGGCCAGTCGGCCAGGTCGCGGCCGACCAGCGCCCCCAGCTTGGCCCGCAGCGCGGCAGGATCGCGGCGGGCCTGCGCCTCGCGGAACATCTCCTGCGCCTCGCTCCGGCTGGGCGCCAGATAGGCGTGAAAGCCCGGCAGCAGCCGCGGCGCGTCGTCGCGGCCGGCGGCGCGGGCCCGGCGCTGCAGGTCCGACCGCAGCTCTTGCCCCGCGGCAGGGTCGGGGACCGAGGCGAAGATCGCATCGGCGACCGAGGCGGCGAAGCCGCGGCCCTCGGCCGAGGCGCCGGCCTGGAACAGCGCGACGCGCGCGGGATGGCGCGGCACGTTCAGCGGCCCCTCGACCTGATAGAAGGCGCCGCAATGGTCGATGGCCGCCAGCCCTTCGGCACCGTGGCTGTCCCAAAGGCGGCGCACGACATCGGTGAACTCGGCCGCGCGGGCGTAACGCTCGGCCGCCGAGGGCATGGCGGCAAGGCCGAAATTCCGCTCTCCATCCAGCGCGGTGACGATGTTCCAGCCCGCCCGGCCGTTGCTGAGCCAGTTCAGGGTCTGCAACTGGCGCGCGGCGACATAGGGCGGATTGAAACTGGTCGAGACCGTCGTGACCAGCCCGATCCGCCGCGTCGCCCCGGCCACGGCGGTCAGCACCAGCGTCGGATCCAGCGCCGCCCGCGCGATGCGCGGCCCCGCCCCCTTCGGGTCGATGTAAAGGCTGTCTGGCTTGAAGACGAAATCCAGATGCGCGGCCTCGGCCCGGACCGCCAGCGCGCAATCCAGCGCCAGCGCCTGGTCCGGGGCCGGCGGCGGCCCCCAGGTCCGGGCAAGGGCCAGACCGATATGCAGCATCCGCGCCATCGCATGCTCCTCGTGAAATTGCGTCTGGATAATTCCGAGTGTTTTACTTTACGAACCGGAGGACGCGATTGCCAGCCGGAGTGAAAACGTGATCCGCATCCAGGGCCTGACGGTCGGCTATGGCCGAAAGCCGGTCATTCGCGGGCTGGACGCCAGCTTCGCGCCGGGGCGCTTCACCGCGCTGGTCGGGCCGAACGGCTGCGGCAAATCGACGCTGCTGAGGGCGGTGATGGGCTTTCTGCGTCCCCAGGCCGGCCGCGTCACGCTGGACGGCGTGCCCATGGCGCGCATCCCGCGCCGGGCGCTGGCACGGCGCATCGCCTGGCTGCCGCAAGAGAACCATTGCCCCGACTACCTGACCTTGGGCGAGCTGGTCGAGATGGGCGGCCATGCCCGGCAGGGGCTTTTCGCCGGGCCGGACGACCGCGACCGGCTGCTGTTTCGCGAGGCGCTGCGCATCGTCGGGCTGCAGGATCAGGCGCATCTGCCGGTCAACGCCCTGTCCGGCGGCCAGCGGCAGCGCGCCTTCATCGCCATGGTGCTGGCGCAGGACACGCCCGTCGTGCTGATGGATGAGCCGGTGAACCACCTGGACGTCACCTATCAATATGCCCTGCTGGGGCTGGTGCGCGACCTGACGCGGCGCCATGGCCGCACGGTGGTCTCGGTCCTGCACGACCTGAACCTGGCGCTGAGCTTCGCCGACGAGGTGGTGATGATGTCGGGGGGAGAGGCCCGCGCCTCGGGGCCGGTGGCCGAGGTCCTGAACGCCGCGAACCTGCGCGAGGTCTTCGACCTCGACGCGCAGGTCATCCGCCACGAGGGGCGGCGGATCTGCCTGCCCGCCCTGCCGGAGCCCAGCGCATGAGGCGCGGCTTTCCGGTCCTTGCGACGCTGGCGCTGGCGCTGGCGCTTTGCCTGCTGCTGGCCCTGTCGGCGGGCGAAAGCTGGATCCCGCCCTCGGGGATATGGGCCGCGCTGACCCGCTTCGACGAGACGCGGCAGGCGGATGTCATCGTGATCTACCAGCGCCTGCCGCGCGCGCTGATCGCCATGCTGGCCGGGGCGGCGCTGTCCATGTCGGGGGCGGTCCTGCAGGGCGTGCTGCGCAATCCCCTGGCCTCGCCCTCGCTGGTCGGGATCAATGCCGGGGCGGCGCTGGCGGTGGTGGCCGGCGCCTTCCTGCTGGGGCTGGAGCCGCGGGCGCAGGGATCGGCCGCGCTGGCGGGCGGCGGCCTGGGCTTTCTGGCCAGCCTCGGCGTCGCGCGGCTGGCCGGCCATGCGCATGATCCGCGCGGGCTGGCGCTGATCCTGTCCGGCGCGATCGTCTCGATGTTCCTGGGCGGGCTGACGCAGGCGCTGCTGCTGTCCGATCCGGCGCTGCGGCAGGATTACCTGGGCTGGCTGGGCGGCAATGTCAGCCATGTCCATGCCGAAAGGCTGGCGGATTTCTGGGGGCTGGCGGCGCTTGGCATGGCGGCGATGCTGCTGCTGGCCCGCCGGCTGTCGCTGCTGGCGCTGGGGGCCGAGAAGGCCGCCTCGCTGGGCATCGACGTGGCGCGCACGCAACTTCTGGCGCTGGGGGCGGCGGTGCTGGCCTCGGCCTCGGCGGTGGCGATCTGCGGACCGCTGGGGTTTCTGGGACTGGTGGTGCCGCATCTGGTGCGGCCGCTGACCGGCGCGCGCTTCGGGGCGCTGCTGCCGGGCTGTGCCCTGGCCGGGGCCTGCCTGTGCCTGCTGGCCGACCTGATCGCGCGCATGGCGCTTGCCCCCTTGGCGCTGCATACCGGCGTCGTGCTGGAGCTTCTGGGCGGCATCGCCTTCATGCTGATGGTGCGCCGCTTCTACCTGCGCGGAGCCGAGGCATGAGCAGCCGCGCCCTGGACGGCCGTCGCGTGCTGCGCCTGCCGGGCGGGATGCAGATCGGACTGGCGAATCTGGCCGCCGCGCTGGCCCTGACGCTGGCGAGCCTGGGGTTGGGGGCGGTTTCGCTGTCCTGGGGCGAGACGCGGCTGGACCTGCTGGCGCCGCTGGATGCGGATCAGGCCTTTGCGCTTTACCAGGTGCGGCTGCCGCGCCTGCTTCTGGGCTTCATGGCGGGCTGGTCGGTGGCGCTGGCCGGCGCCATGCTGCAATCGCTGGCCCGCAATCCGCTGGCCGATCCGGGCCTGCTGGGTCTGTCGCAGGGCGCGATGGTGGCGATCATGGTCCTGACCGTGCTGGCCCCCGGCCTGCCGCCGGCATGGCTGCCGGGCGCGGCGCTGCTGGGCGGCCTTGCGGTCGCGGCGCTGCTGCTGGCGCTGGTCCGCGGCCATGCCGGCGGGCTGGCCGTGCTGCTGATGGGCATTGCGCTGGAATCGACGCTTTCGGCGGTGACGGCGGTGCTGGTCCTCTATACCCCGCCCGAGACCTCGCATGCGCTGGCCGGCTGGATGGCCGGGTCGCTGGCCCTGGCCGACTGGCCGCGGGTGACGATGCTGGCGCCATGGTTCGCCGCCAGCCCGATCGCCATCCTGCTGCTTGGCCGGGCGCTGCGGCTGATCGACCTCGGCGCGCCCATGGCGATGGCGCTGGGGCTGGATGCGGCACGGGCGCGGGTGGCGGTCCTGATCGTTGCGGTGCTGCTGAGCTCGGCCGCCTTGACGGCGGTGGGGCCGCTGATGTTCCTCGGGGTCATGGCGCCGCAGCTGGCGGCGGCGCTGTCGCCCGCCTCGGGCCGGGCGCGTCTGGTGCTGGCGGCGCTGACCGGCGGGCTGCTGGTCACGGCGGCCGACATGCTGGCGCGCAACGCCGGCACCGATATCGGCCTGCCGGTCGGGCTGGTCCTGGTGACGCTGGGCGCGCCGCTTTTCGTGCTGGCGATGCGGATGCGGCTGTTCCTGCGGATGAGTTCAAGCTGAAAAGGAGGACGAGATGCGCCGATTGCTGATGACCGCCCTTGTGGCGCTGGCCGCCATCGGGACGGGACAGGCCGCCGAGGTGACCGACGATACGGGGCGGCAGGTGCGGATCCCCGACGACCCGCAGCGCGTCGTGGCGCTGCACGAGCCGGTGCTGGCGGTGCCGCTGATCGAGCTGGGCGTGCCGGTCGTCGGAATCTACGGCCGGGGCGACGACGGCTCCAGCCTGACCGCGGTGGATTTCCTGCACGAGATGCTGGGACGTTCCAAGGATGCCGACCCGATCCCCGGGATCGGCCCGGTGGGCAGCATCAACCTGGAAAAGCTGCGCGCGCTGCGGCCCGACCTGATCATCGGCACCGATTACGATGCCGGCAAGGCCAAGGCCCTGTCCCAGGCGGCGCCGGTCTATCTGCAGAACAGCAGCGCCGCGACCGCCCACGGCTTCAGCGTGCAGGAGGAGCTGGCGCGCGTCCTGCATCGCGAGGACCGCTTTCGCGAACTCAGGACCGCCTATCAGGCCCGGCTTGACGGATTGCGCGGCCGGTTTCCCGATCGCCTGCCCAAGGCGCCGGGGGAAAGGACCTATCTCATCGTCATGCTGACCGACCAGGCCAATGTCGTGGCCGGCATGTCCGGCGCGGTGCAGGCCCTGGAGGACCTGGGCTATCGCCGGGCCGAGATCGCCGGCGAGGGCTCGACCCGGCAGTCGCGCTCGATGCTGATCCTGCCCGTCGGGGCCGAAAGCCTGGCCGGCCTGAACCCCGACCTGCTGCTGGTGATGACCAGCTTCGCCGCCCCGGCGCGGGACGAGGCGGCCGCGCGCGCGGCGCTGGACCGGCTTTCGCCCGGCTGGGACCGTTTCATGGCCCCGGCGCGCGAGGGGCGGGTGGTGTTCCTGGATTCCGCCAGGGTCACCAGCCCTTCAGTCGCCAGCGCCATGCACACGCTCGACGCGGTCGAGGGCTGGCTGGCCGGGGGGCCGCGCTGACGGCGAGGGCGCCGGGGCCGACGACCGGCGGTCTGCGGCCGGCCGCTCTGCGCGGCAGGCCCGCCAATGCGCCACCTGCTGGCGGATGAACCATTCCGCCACCTGCCCGAACAGGGGGCCGATGAAATCGGGGGCGAGGCCCGCCTCGGCGGCCCAGGCCGCGCGTTCGTCCAGCATCTGCCGCACCCGCTCCGGCGCGGGGATCGAGGCGATGTCGGGCTTGAAGTCCGCCGCGGCCAGCACATAGCGCAGCCGCAGCCCCAGCAGCCCGACGATGCGGGCGTCGATCAGGTCGATGCCGCGCCGGACGTCGCCCAGCCCCGCCACCGCTTCCGGCGGGACCAGGTCCGGCGCCAGATCCTCGGGCGCCACGACGGCCGGGCTCATGCACGCTCCTCCTGCCGGGCGGCGACGGGATCGGGGAAATGCGCCTCGCGCAGTTGCTCGCGCAGCTGGCGCTTGTTGACCTTGCCGACGCCGGTTTGCGGAAAGCGATCCAGCACGATCACCTCGTCGGGGATCTTGAAGGCGGCAAGCCCGGCCTCGGCCAGGTGGCGGCGCAACGCCCCCGGCCGGGGCGTGGTGCCCGGCGCGGCCAGCACGAAGGCGCAAAGCCTTTCGCCCATCAGCGCATCGGGCCGCCCCACCACCGCCGCATCCAGCACCGAGGCATGGGCGACCAGCAGATCCTCGACCTCGTCCACGCCGATCTTTTCGCCGCCCCGGTTCACCTGGTCCTTGGCCCGCCCCTCGACGGTGATCGCGCCGTCGGCGTCGCGCCGCGCGATGTCGCCCGAGCGATAGAAGCCGTCGGCGGTGAAGGCCTGGGCATTGTGCCCGGCCATGTCGTAATAGCCGCGGATCGTGTAGGGGCCGCGGACCTGCAGCTCGCCCGGCTCGCCGATGGCGGCCTCGCGCCCGTCCGGGCGGATGATGCGCAGCTCGTCCCAGGGCGACATGGGCCGGCCCTGGGTGTTCACGATACGCTCCTCGCTGTCGGTCAGCGCGGTGAAGCAGACCAGCCCCTCGGCCATGCCGAAGACCTGCTGCAGCTGGCAGCCCAGCTCCGGCCGGATGCGCCGGGCGCTGGACGGGTTCAGCTTGGCGCCGCCGACCTGCAGCAGCTGCAGCGAGGACAGGTCCGCCCCCAGCCCGGCCTGCGCATCCAGCCACAGCAGCGCCAGCGGCGGCACCAGCGCGGTCATCGTGACGCGATGGCGGGCGATCAGGTCGAAGCAGATCCCGGCCTCGGGCTCGGCTGCGACGACCACCGTGCCCCCGGCCTGCAGCGTGCCCAGGAAACCCGGGCAGGCCATCGGGAAGTTGTGCATCATCGGCAGCACGCACAGATAGCGCGTATCGCCGTCCAGCCCGCTGGCCGCCACCGCCATGCGGATGTTGTAAAGATATTCCATGTGCCGGCGCGGGATCAGCTTGGGCACGCCGGTCGTCCCGCCCGAGATCTGGAAACAGGCCACGTCCTCGGCATTGGGACCGGCCGGCAACGGGAGATCGGGACGGAACAGGCTGTCGAAGGGCGTCGCGTCCCGGCCGTCGCCCAGCACCACCACATGCCGGACCGAGGGAACCTTGTCCTGCACCCGCCGGGCCAGCGCCACCATGTCATACCCCCCGGGCTCCTGCGCCGTCAGGATCGCGCGGGCGCCGGTGAAATCGGCAAACTGGCCAAGCTCAAGGTCGCGATGCCCGGGCAAGGCCAGCACCGGCACGACGCCCAGCCGGCAAAGCGCGAAGAACAGCGTGACGAATTCCCCGCAATTGGGGAATTGCACCACCACCCGGTCGCCGCGAACCAGTCCCAGCGCCGAAAGCCCGCCCGCCAATGCCAGCGCATCGCGGTGCAACCGGTCGTAACCGATCTGCCGCGCATCGTCGATCAGGGCGATCCGCCGACCCAGCCGCCCGGCTTGCCGCGCCAGCAGGTCGAAGAATGTCTCGTATCGCCAGA
Source organism: Paracoccus sp. J39 (assembly GCF_000518925.1). Lineage (NCBI taxonomy): Bacteria > Pseudomonadati > Pseudomonadota > Alphaproteobacteria > Rhodobacterales > Paracoccaceae > Paracoccus > Paracoccus sp. J39. The sequence continues at coordinate 134,431 of NZ_JAEN01000008.1, forward strand.
TCCCGGCCTCGCGGTAACGGTCAGCGACGTCCCGGGGCCAGAACGGGCAGCGGGCCTGCCAGTCCAGAGCGTGATCTGCCACAGCAATCTCCTTTCGCAATCCGCTGGCGAAGGGTGGGCAAATCTTCCTTGATAGGGAGGACCATGTCCGCTCCGCCGAAATCCCGACCGTGACGACTGGCGGAGGGCTGAACGCACGGTATCTTATCTTTTTTATCGGATTACTGTCGCACAACTGCAGATGGGTGTAAAGTGATCCTGCGGCGCAGGTTGTGGCGCAGGGGTCACGCCCTGGATTCCCAGGCGCCGCCACCCCTTGCCCCAAGCCTTGTCAATCGGTTAACCCGGCGCTGTCGCTCGGCGGTTTCCCGCCGGCGGAACGGAATCGCAAATCGCAGCCAGCATTCGCCAGCCCGCAGTAGATCTGGATAGGGTTTGGAGATGAATGGACGTAAAATCCCGGTGCTGCTTGGCACGGTCGCCATGCTGGCATTGGCCACGGCCCCCGCGCTGGCTCAGGACAATCAGGGCATGGCCGAGGCGGTGCGGCTGGACGAAATCGTCCTGACCGGCGAAAAGCAGGCGCGCAGCATCAAGGATACCGCCTCTTCGGTGGCCGTCCTGACCACGCGCGACCTTGAGGAGAGCGGCGGGCAGGACAGCATCGCCGATGCGGCGACGGGCATCGCCAACGTGACCTATGTCGCCTCGGGCGGCCAAGGCGGCGCCCCCACCATCCGCGGGCAGGACAGCGAGGGTCCGAATTCCGGCGCGGTGGCCTTCTTCGGCGGCACGGCCCCGCGGCTGGCCTTCAATCTGGACGGGCATTACCTGGGCTATAACGAGATCGTCTGGGGCAGCCAGGCGCTTTGGGACGTCGAGTCGATCGAGGTCTTTCGCGGCCCGCAGACCGCGACCCAGGGCGCGAACTCGATCGCCGGGGCGATCATCGTCAAGACCAAGGATCCGACTTTCCAGCCCGAGGGCGCCGCGCAGCTGGAATATGGCAGCCACAACCGCCGCCGCGCCAGCCTGATGGCCTCGGGACCCTTGTCCGAGGATCTGGCCGGGCGCATCGCCGTCGACTACTGGGCGCGCGACAATTACATCGACTATACCAACCCCGCCTTCGCGGTCGGCTCGACCGACCAGGACCATGAATCCCGCACCATCCGCGCCAAGCTGCTGTGGCAGCCGCAGGAGATCCCGGGGCTAGAGGGCAAGCTGACCTTCTCGCACAGCCTGACCAACCGGCCGAACTGGGAAGCCGCGACCGAGCCCTATGAGGATCTGGAAAGCGCCACCGCCTCGAATCCCAGCTGGCGGCTGCGCACGAACACCACCATCCTGGATGTCAGCTATGAATTCGGCAATGGCTGGACGCTGTTCAACCAGCTGCAATATTCCGACATCTGGATCAAACGCTCGACCGAGCCGGTCGACTCGGGCACGGCGACCCTGGATCAGGACATGACCTCGAACGAGACGCGCGTGACCTTCGGCTCGCCCGAGGACCGGATCAGCGGCGTGGCGGGACTGTTCGTCTCGCGCACCGATTCGGACGAGCTTCTGGATTACCGCGGCACCACCACCTATGACGACCGCAAGGACAGCCTGGGGGTATTCGTCGAAACCACCTGGCGCCTTGCCGACCGCTGGAGCCTGACCGGCGGGCTGCGCTATCAGCGCGACGACATCACCCGGCGCGGCGTGTCGAGCTTTACCCCGAACGTGCTGGATTACGACGAAAGCTTCGACGCCTGGCTGCCCAGGATCGCGCTGGCCTATGACCTGGACGAATCGAGCCGCATCGGCGCCATGATCAGCAAGGGCTACAACCCGGGCGGGGTGACGCTGAACCTGACCAGCGGGGAATACGTGCCCTTTGACGCGGAGACCTCGTGGAACTACGAGATCTTCGGCCGCACCCGGCTGCTGGACGACCGGCTGGAGCTGACCGGCAACCTGTTCTACACCCAGCTCCATGATGCGCAGCGCTATGTCGTGACCAGCTTGCCCGAGAACATCGGCAGTTCGATCACCGTCAATGCCGAGCGCGCCAAGTCCTATGGCCTGGAACTGGGGATGGACTATCTGGTACGCGACAATCTGCGGGTCAAGGCGGGGCTGGGCCTGCTGCATACCGAGATCAGCCGCTTCACCAGCGCGGAGGCGGATTACCAGGGCCACCGCTTCGGCCGGTCCCCGGACTATACGCTTTCGCTGGCGGCCGATTGGGACATCACCCCGGAATGGCGGCTCAGCGGCCAGCTGCGCCACACCGACGGCTATTATTCCGACGACAACGAGGACCGCGACACCTGGGTCGATTCCTATACCGTGGCCAATGCCCGGCTGACCTGGCAACCGCGCGAGAACCTGCAGGCCTTCGCCTATGTCAACAACCTGTTCGACGACCGCTCGGTGACCTATCTGCGGGCCAGCCGCTCGATCGGCGGCTTCGAGGCCACCGTGGTCGAGCCGCGCGAGGTGGGTATCGGCCTGAAGGTGACCTTCTGAGGTAAAAGGTCCGGCGAGTTCGACATGGCCCAGGCGCTTCTGGCCGGCGCCCGGGCCGCACCGCCGGGCCGTCAGGCGCAATTCGACGCGAACGGCAGCGATCCGGACAAGGGCACCGGCATTTGGGCCGAATTCTCACCGCCAAGGTGCTGCGGTCAGGAAATCCTTCAGGACGGTGTCGAACCGCGCCGCCGATTCCAGGTTCACGATGTGCCGCCCCGGCAGGGACAGGTGACGTCCGCCCCGCACCTCTCGGGCGATGGTGGCCAGTTCGGCGGGCGGGCAGACCGGATCGTCAGCCCCGGAAATCGCCAGCAGCGGATTGGCGATCTGGTGAAGCCGGCCGCGCAGATCCGCCCCGGCAAGCGCCGCGCAGCATCCCGCATAGCCATCGACCGAGGTGGCGGCGAAGCTGGCCAGGATCGCCGCGACGCTGGCCGGATCGGCCGCACGAAAGCCCGGCGTGAACCAGCGTTCCGCGGTCGCGGGAACAAGGCTGCCCAGGCCCCCTGCCCTGACCTCGTCGATGCGGGCGTTCCAGCCTTCGGCGGTGCCGATCCGGGCGGCCGTGGCGCACAGAACCACGCGCCCCAGCCGCGCCCCGGCATGGATCGCCAGCCATTGCCCGGTCAGCCCGCCGATGGACAGGCCGCAGAAATGGCTGCGCCCGATCCCCAGCGCGTCCCACAGCGCGATCACGTCGCCGCCCAGATCGGCCAGGCCATAGGGCGGCAACGGCGCGCCGGACCGGCCGTGGCCGCGGCGGTCATAGCGCAGGATGCGGAAATCGTTCGAAAGCGCGGCGACCTGGGCGTCCCACATATGCAGGTCGGTGCCCAGGGAATTGCAGAAGGTCAGCCACGGCTTTTCCCCGGCATCGCCGTCGATGCGATAGTGAAGGCGGTGGGTGGGCAGGTCCAGGCAGGGCATGGGCGGCCTTTCATCGGTATGCGGCGCGCGGCGAGGGGCCGCGCGCCTTGTTGCAGGGATCGTCAGGCGGCGGCAAGCCGCGCCGTGTCGCGGGCGCGCCCGTTGGCAAGCGCGAAGACCAGCATCGCCAGGGCCGAGACCGCCGCCGGGATCGCGAAGAGCAGGAAGTTCTGCTCCAGCGGCAGTTCCCGCGCCAGCAGCACCCCGCCCAGGGTCGGCCCGACGATGGCGCCGATCCGGCCCATGCCCGAGGCCCAGCCCAGCCCGGTCGAGCGCACCGACAGGTTATAAAGCTGCGCCACGCTGGCATAGAGCAGGATCTGCGTGCCGATGGTCGTGGCCCCCGCGACGAAGACCAGCAGGAACAGCATCGCCGGCGCCGGGTTGAAGCCGATCAGGGCGATGGATGCCCCGGCGGCGGCGAAGAAGGCGACCACCACCTTCGGCAGGCCGAAGCGGTCGCCCAGCCACCCTCCGGCGATCGCCCCCGCCATGCCGCCGAAATTCAGCGAGAACAGCGACAGCAGGCTCGCCCGTTCCGCATATCCGGCCTCTTGCAGCACCTTGGGCAGCCACGACGACAGCAGATAGACCAGCAGCAGGCAGCAGAAGAAGGACAGCCACAGCATCAGCGTGCGCAGCGTCCGGCCGTGGCGGAACAGCTCGGCGACGGATGCCGAGGCGCCCTTGGTCTCGGTGAAGACCAGCTGGTCATCGGCCGCCAGCGGGGTGGCCGGATTGATGCGGGCAAAAATGCGCCGCGCTTCGTCCTGCCTGCCCTGACGGATCAGGAAACCCAGCGATTCCGGCAGTTTCCACAGCACCAGCGGCAACAGCAGCAGCGGCACCGCGGCGATGAAGAACATCGGCTGCCAGCCGAAGGAGGGGATCAGCCCGACGCCCAGCCCCGCCGCGACCATGCCGCCGACCGAATAGCCCGAGAACATCAGCGCCACCATGGTGCCGCGCAGGCGCTTGGGCGCGTATTCGTTCATCAGCGCCACGGCATTCGGCATCAGCCCGCCGCAGCCCAGGCCGGCGATGAAGCGGAAGATCTTGAACTGCTCGGGCGAGGTGGCAAAGCCGGTCAGCACGGTCGAGGCGGTGAACAGCACGAAGCTGATCGCGACGCCCTTCTTGCGGCCGATCCGGTCGGCCAGCGGGCCCAGGATCAGCGCCCCGAACATCATCCCGAACAGCGCCCAGGCCTGCAGCGCGCCGGCCTGCGGCTTGGTCAGGCCCCATTCCGCGATCAGCGTGGGCAGCACCGTGCCCGCCACGAAGACATCATATCCGTCCACGACCAGCAGCGTGCCGCACAGCGCCACCACCATCCATTGGAAGCGGCCGAACGGACCCTGGTCTATCGCCTCGCTGCCATCTATGTTTCGCATGTCGTTCCTCCCTTGTTTTTCGCTTGAAAGCCCGGTCAGCCGCTGTCGCCTCCGGCGGCGCTCATCCCGTGTCGCCTCCGGCGACGGGCATGACGGAACCGGTGATGTAGGATGCCTCGTCCGAGGCCAGGAACAGGATCGGCGCGACCTGTTCGTCGATGGTGCCGTAGCGCCTCATCGGGGCCGATTGCGTCACCTGTTCCACGACTTCGGCCATCCATTGCCGCTCGGCCGGGCTGTCGCCCTCGGCATTGCGCGGGATGCGGCGCGGCGGCGCCTCGGTGCCGCCGGGGGCGGTGGCGACCACGCGGATGTTCTGCGCCGCAAGCTCCATCGCCAGGGATTGCGTGATCGCGTTGACGCCGCCCTTGGCCGCCGAATAGGGGACGCGATGGATGCCCCGCGTGGCGTTCGAGGAGACGTTGACGATGGTGCCGCCGCCGCGCGCCGCCAGATGCGGCAGGACCGCCCGGCAGCAATAGAGCGTCGGCATCAAGGATCGACGGATCTCGGCGTCGATCTGGGCGGGCTCGAATTCGGCAAAGGGCCGCATGCGGATCGCGCCGCCCACGTTGTTGATCAGGATGTCGATGCCGCCGAACGTTTCGGCCGCATGGCGCATCGCGGCCTCGGCGCCGTCCCAGGTCTCCAGGTCGGCGGTGAAGGCGGCGGCACCGCCGCCCGCTTCGGCCGCCACCTCGGCCACGAAATCGGCGCGGTCCACGAACAGCACCCGCCCCCCTTCGGCCGCCGCGCGCAGCGCCACGGCGCGGCCGATGCCCTGCGCGGCCCCGGTCACGACCAGCACCTTGCCCGCGAAACGCCCGGCGAAGACGGCCCCGGTCATGCGATGGCCTTCAGGGGCGCGTTGGGGGTGAACTTCTCGTAATGGAAGCTGGCGGGGCGGATGCCGTTTTCATCCAGATAGTTACGCACGGCATCGACCATCGGCGGCGGGCCGCACAGATAGACATCGACCCCGCCGGCGGCCAGCATGTCGCCCGGCATGTGCTGCGTCACCCAGCCCTTGCGGGGATGGGCGGAGGCGGGATCGGCCACGACACTCGTGAAGGTGAAATTCGGCAACCGGCCTGCATAGGCGGCGATTTCATCCACCAGCACCAGGTCCAGGTCGCGGGTCACGCCATAGGCCAGGTGGATCTGGCGCTGCGACCCGGCGCGGGCCAGGACCTCCAGCATCGACAGGAAGGGCGCAAGGCCGGTGCCGCCCGCCAGGAACAAGAGCGGCCCGTCGCCGTCGCGCAGATAGAAGCTGCCCATCGGCCCGGTCAGCTCCAGCCGCTCGCCCGGCTGCGCACGGGCCAGCCAGCCGCCCATCAGCCCGCCGGGGATCTTCTTGATCAGGAAGCCCAAGGTGCGTTCGCCCGGAGCGGAGCTGAAGGAATAGGAGCGGTGATCGCCGCTGCCCGGCACGCCGATATTGACATATTGCCCCGGCAGGAAGGCGGGGGCGTCCTCCACGTCAAGCTCCAGCACCACGGCCGCGTCCTGATGCGGCTCGATCCTGGCCACGGTGGCGGCGAAGACCTGCTGGCCGGTCTTGCAGGCCTGCGAGGTCGCGGGCACCGACAGCACGCAATCCGAGGACGGCACCATCTGGCAGGTCAGCACCAGCCCCTCGGCGGCCTCGTCCTCGGTCAGGGCGTCCTCGATATAGTCCTCGCCCATGTCATAGGCGCCGCTTTCGGCGCGGCACTTGCAGGTGCCGCAGACGCCGTCCGAGCAGTCCATCGGCAGGTTGATCTTGTTGCGGAACGCGGCGTCGAGAACCTTCTCGCCCGGCTTGCAATCGACGAAGCGGGTGATCCCGTCCTCGAAGTTCAATGCGATGCGGTAGCACATGGTCGCCTCCTCCTTGCGGTTGTGCGGGGTCCGGCGGCGGTCAGACGTGATAGACGTCGATGACCTGGCGGATATAGTCGTTCTTCAGGACGATCTTCTTGGCGACGATGGCCAGCCCGTCGCCGGTCCGTCGCAGGGTCACGAAGATCGTCCCGAAGAACTGGTCGGTGACCTTGTAGCGGTGGTTCAGCGTGTGGAAGTTGTAGCGGACATCCACCTCGGTCCCCCGGTCCTCGACCACCTCGACATTCAGGACGGCGTGGCTGGTGCGCGGCTCGGGCGTCGAGGCACCCGAACGCTCGGTCTTGATGCGGAAGACGCGATCCTCCAGCCCCTCGCGGTTCGGGTAATAGATCAGCGAGATCTGCGACTGCGGATCCTCGGTGATCTGGTCGTTGTCGTCCCAGGCGGGCATCCAGTAGGTGACGTCGGGCGCATAGCAGGTCAGCCATTCGTCCCATTGCCGGTCATCGAGCAGGCGCGCCTCGCGATAGAGAAAGGCGCAGATGGCGTCGTAGCCCAGGCTGGTGCCGGCGGTGTCGTGATCCAGGCTCATGCCGCGGCCCCCCTTTTCTCGGCGGCAAGCGCGTCGCGCATCACCCCGGCCCAATATTCGTGCTGGCAGACGAACAGCCCCTCGTCCTCGCTGCGTTCGCCGGACAGAAGCGGCTTCAGCCCCATGCGCCGGGCGTTCTCGTCCGGCCCGTCGATCCACAGCGGCGCGCCGCGCGACATGTCGTTCCACAGCGCGAGGCTGCCGGCATAGGCGGTCTGGCAGGCGCGGAATTCCTCAAGATCGTCCGAGGTGCCCATGCCCGACACGTTGAAGAAATCCTCGTATTGGCGGATGCGATGGGCGCGGTCCTCGGCGGACTCGCCCTTGGGCGCGAAGCAGAAGATGGTGACTTCGGTCTTGTCCACGGAAAGCGGGCGGACGACGCGGATCTGGGTGCTGAACTGGTCCATCAGGAACACGTTCGGATAGAGGCAGAGGTTGCGCGTCTGGTTGACGATGAAGCCGGCCTTCTCCTCGCCCAGCCGGGCCACAAGATCCTCGCGGCGGTTCCAGACCGGCCGGACCTCGGGGTTCTTCGTGTTGGTCCACAGCAGGATATGGCCGTTCTCGAACCCGTAGACGCCGGCGACGGACTTCGACCAGCTGTTCGCGTCCACCGCCTTGGTGCCGGTCTCGCTGCGCCGGTCCATGGTGGTGGCATAGTTCCAGTGGACCGTGCTGACGTGATAGCCGTCGCAGCCGTTCTCCATCTGCAGCTTCCAGTTGCCGTCATAGATGTAGGAGGAATTGCCGCGCAGGACTTCCAGCCCCTCGGGGGCCTGATCGACGATCTGGTCGATGATGATGGTGGTCTCGCCCAGGAACTCCTCCAGCGGCGCGACATCGGCATTCAGGCTGCCGAACAGGAAGCCGCGATAGCTTTCAAACCGGGCGACGCGGGTCAGGTCGTGCGAGCCGTCCTTGCCGAACTGTTCGGGATATTGCGTCGTCTTGGCGTCCTTGACCTTCAGCAGCTTGCCGGTGTTGGAAAAGGTCCAGCCGTGGAACGGGCAGGTGAAGCTGCCCTTGTTGCCCTGCTTGCGGCGGCACAGCATGGCGCCCTTGTGGGCGCAGGCATTGATGACGGCGTGCAGCGTGCCGGTCTTGTCGCGGGTGATGACCACCGGCTGGCGGCCGATCCAGGTGGTGCAATAGTCGTTCGGTTCGGGGATCTGGCTTTCATGCGCCAGATAGACCCAGTTGCCTTCGAAGATGTGCTTCATCTCCAGCGCGAACAGGTCCTCGTTGGTGAAGATGTCGCGGCGGCAGCGGTAGAGGCCGGCCTCCTTGTCGTCCTGCACGGCCGTCGCCAGAAGTTGATCCAGGTCGCGTGCCTTCTCGATGATCGCGGACATGAGCTTTCCTCCCAGGGGATGCGCCTTTCGCGGGCCGGCCCCTGCCAGATGTCGGTGATGGTTGATCGGGTTCGGAAGGGGGGGCGGCCTGCGGCGGCCGCCCGAGAGCATCGGTCAGGCGGCAGCGCGGCGGCGCTGTTCATTGGCCTGGTTGTCGACGCCATCGACCAGGGCGGTCAGGTGGATGTCGAATTCGATCTCGGCGAAGGGGCCGTTCAAGCCGTTGGCGTGGATGCTGTCCTCGTCGGTGCGCTCGACGACATGCGGCACCAGCCCTTCGCGGGTCGCATAGGCGAAATCGTCGTCGATCAGCGGATCGCCCTCGATATTGATCTGCGTGGTCAGCTTGCGGTGGCCGTCGGCGCTGACGAAGAAATGGATATGCGCCGGCCGCTGGCCGTGGCGGCCAAGCGCCGACAGCAGCGCCTCGGTCGGGCTGCCGGGGGGCACGCCATAGCCGCTGGGCAGGATGCTCTGGAACTTGTAGCGGCCCTGATCGTCGGTAATGATGGTGCGGCGCATGTTGAAGGGCGCCTGCTTGCCGGTCGGGTCGAAATGCGAATAGAAGCCGCGGGTGTCGCAGTGCCAGACCTCGACCTTGGCGCCCGGCAGCGGCTTGCCGTCCGATCCGTGGACCGTGCCGTGCATGATCAGCGTGTGGCCGTCGGTGTCGGTGCCGTCGTCCAGCCGCGCGAAGCCGACGGATTCCGGGGCACCCGCGACATAGAGCGGCCCCTCGATGGTGCGCGGCGTGGGGTTCTCGATCCCCAGCGAGGCGTCGATGGCGTCCAGCCGCTCGTCGATGAAGTGATCGACCCCCAGGCCCGGCGAGACCAGCCCGGCCTGCCCGGCCGCGCCCAGATCGTTCAGCCAGGCCACGCCCGTCCAGTATTCGTCGGGGGTGATGTCCAGGTCGTCGATGGCCTTGAACAGGTCGGACATCAGCCGATGCACGATCTGCTTCATGCGCGGCTCGCCCTTGTCGTTGTTCAACCCGCTGAGTTCCTTCAGGAACTCCTGCACATCGGGTCGGTCGAAAATCTTGACGGTCATGGTTTCTCCTCCTGGATTCGCTTGGAAACTGGGCGGACAGGCTTCCCCGGACCTGCCCGTTGGGACTTAGCTGTCATCCTCGCGGATGGCGGAAGGGTGGCGCAGAAGCGGCGTGACCTCGATCTCCATGAAGGGAAACAGGGGCAGGCCGGACAGGATCTGGTGCAGCTCGTCGTTGTCGCCGACGTCGAAGATGCTGACATTCGCGTATTGCCCCGCGACCCGCCAGATATGGCGCCATTTGCCGCTGCGCTGCAGATCCTGCGCATAGGCCTTTTCGCGCGCGATGATCCCGGCGGCTTCCTCGGCCGGCAGATCGCGGGGAAGCTTCACGGTCATGGCGACATGGAACAGCATCGTCACACCCTCCCGCCGGGCAGGCTGATCGTCTTGCGGATCCCGTCGCGGGCAAAGAAGGCCAGGCGATCCTCGTCCAGCGCCACCCCTAGGCCGGGGCCGGCGGGGACGGTCAGCTCGAACTCGCCGTATTCCAGCGGCTCGGCCAGGATCTCCTCGGTCAGCAGCAGCGGGCCGAACAGCTCGGTGCCCCATTGCAGATTGGCGAAACAGGCGAAGGCATGGGCCGAGACCACCGTGCCCACCGCACCTTCCAGCATGGTGCCGCCGTAAAGCCCGATCCCCGCCGCATCGGCGATGGCCGCGACGCGCAGCGCGTTGAAGGCGCCGCCGCTCTGCTCCAGCTTGACGGCAAAGACATCCGCGCCCTGCAGGCGCGCGATCTCGAAGGCGCTTTCGGGGCCGGTCAGGGATTCATCGGCCATCAGCGCCACGGGCCAGCGCCGCACCAGCCGCCGCAGCGCCGCGGTCTGCGCGACCGGCTGCTCGACCAGCTCGCAGCCCGCATCGGCAAGGGCGGGAATGCCGAAGGCGGCCTCGCCCTCGGACCAGGCCATGTTCAGGTCCACCCGCACCGCGGCGCGGTCGCCAAGCGCGGCCTTGATCGCGGCCACATGGGCGATGTCGTCGCGCATGGGCCGCGCGCCGATCTTCAGCTTGAAGACGCGGTGGCGGCGCAGGTCCAGCATCCGCTCCGCCTCGGCGATGTCGCGCGCCGTGTCGCCCGAGGCCAGCGTCCAGGCCACCGGCAGCCGGTCGCGCCGCCGCCCGCCCAGAAGCTCGCTGACCGGCAGGCCGACCCGCTTGCCCTGCGCATCCAGCAGCGCCGTTTCCACGGCCGACTTGGCAAAGCGGTTCTCGCGCACCATCCGGCCGATCCGCGCCATGAGCGCCTGCACCTGCGTCGCGTCCTGGCCGATCATCACCGGCGCGAACCAGCTGTCGATATTGGTCTTCATGCTTTCGGGGCTTTCGCCGCCATAGGCCAGGCCGCCGATGGTGGTGCCCTCGCCGATGCCGACGATCCCGTCGCTGCAATGGACGCGGACCAGCATCAGCACCTGCCCGTTCATGGTCGCGACCGAGAGCTTGTGCGGCCGGATCGTCGGAAGGTCGAGGATCACCGTCTCGACCCTTGAGACGACGGGGCGGATATCGGTGCGCGGGGCGAGGGGTGCGAATGACTGGTTCATGACGCCAAATTGCGGCGGCGGCCCCTTTCTGTCCAACACCATTTGGATTTGAAAGAATACCCTGAAGGTATTATGGTGAAGAAAATATGGCCCCTCGGCCAGTTACCCCGCCACAGAATACCAAAAACAATCATCGTTTTTGCTCTTGCCTGCCCAGAGGATGGCCATGGATCTGCGACAGCTGCGCTATTTCACCGCGGTCGCGCGCGAGCGGAACTTCACCCGCGCGGCTCAGACCCTGAACATCGCCCAGCCGCCGCTGAGCCGCCAGATCCAGCTGCTGGAGGAGGAGCTGGGCGTCGCCCTGATCATTCGGAAAAGCCGGCCGATCAGGCTGACCGACGCGGGACGGCTGTTCTACGAACAGGCGCTGCAGGTGCTGGGGCGGGTCGACCAGATGAAGGATGCGACGCGCCGCGTCGGGCTGAATCGCAACCGGGTGCTGTCCATCGGCTTCGTGGCCTCGACCCTTTACGGCGGCCTGCCGGTGCTGGTCAGGAAACTGCGCCAGAACGTGCCCGAGCTGGACATCCAGCTGCTGGAAATGCTGTCGATCCAGCAGATCCCGGCGCTGAAGGAAGGCCGCATCGACATCGGCTTCGGCCGCCTGAAGCACAGCGACCCGAATGTCGTCGGCACCGTCCTGCGCGAGGAGCGGCTGGTGGCCGCCCTGCCCCAGGACACCCCCCTGGCGCGGGATCCCGCGCCGCTGCCGCTGGCTGCGCTGGCCGGGCAGGCGCTGATCGTCTATCCCAAGGAGCCGCGGCCCAGCTATGCCGACCAGGTCCTCAACCTGCTGCAGGACGAGGGCATTCGCCCGGCCGACGTGCTGGAGGTGCGTGAAATCCAGACGGCGCTTGGTCTGGTCGCGGCGGAGTCGGGCATCTGCATCATCCCCTCCTCGGCCCGGCAGATGCGGTCGGACGTGCGCTATCGGCTGATCGACAGCCCGCGGGCGACATCGCCGGTCATCCTCAATCACCGCGCCGGCGACGCCTCGCCCTATCTCGACCTGGTCAGGCAGCTGATCCGCGACATGTATGCCGAAAACCCGGTCTGGCTGGAGGCTAACAATCTTCGCCCAACCCCTCCCGACGACCGCAGGCCGGACCGCGCGTAAGGTCCTGCGCCGAGGTCACCGTGCGTTGCCTGCCATCAGGGAATGCAGGGCACGGTCGAGGCTGTGTCAAAACTGCTCAACTGGACTGCATGTTGTCAGGGGCTTTCGAAGGCCGAAGTTCGCGCACGCGACCCGCGCCATCCCGAGCTCCGGCGCCCTGCCGGGCCGTTTTAGGCAGTATAGCGCGCCAATGATCACCGGGGCTTCTCATCCCGGAATTGCCGCCATCAGACGCCCGATGGCGATCAGGGAGGCGATTTGGCACAGCCCCCTGCCGATCTTCGAGGGCATCGAAAGCGCCGGCCGCATTGCAGGCGCACTGATCCGGCGGCGGGCACCAGGTGTCGTCGGAACCGCGTGCTGACATCGTCCACGATCCACGGGGTCGGCACTCGTCGAGCCCAGGCTCAGGAGCAACGCGCCATCGGGCTGCAGGAGACGCCGGATCTCGACCGCGATCCCTTCCATCCAATCCAAGTATTCCATGCGCGGCCTGCTGTCCCCGACGCTATGGTATTTCATGCCGATATGATAAGGAGGCGATGATATGACGAGATCGACGCTTCCTGCGGGCATCTTGCACATGATCTCTAGGCAATTGCCCTACATGATGTGGCAGCCTTCGGGCACGATCGCGGTGTGCTTCATGGCGTTCAGTTTCTTTTTCTCGGGACCACGTCGTCCGTATTCCGCAGCCTCATCGGAGAAAGACGGAGGCGCACCAGCGCACGCGTTAGACGCAAAACCTAAGCTCCAGGCTGAGACCCCAGTTCTCTGCTTGCCTCGCACGGGCGACAGCGATGCCGTCCGCGCTGGCTTTTCTCAGGCCGGCCAGGGCCGGGTCGGCCGGGTGATCGCCGAGCTTCTGGGCCGCGCGCAGAGCGACGAGGCGCTGATGGCGGCGTTCCACCGGGGCTTCCTGGTCCCGCGCCGCAACCATGCGCGCGAGTTGATCGCGCGGGGCCGGGCGGACGGCGTGTTCCGTGCCGATCTGGACCTGGACCTGATCATCGACCTCTATGCCGGCCCGATCTATTTCCGTGCCTTCGCGAAGCATGCGCCGCTGGATCGGGACTTCGCCGAGGGGCTCGCGCGGCTGGTGGGTGCAGGAGGGCAAGCTGCCGCCGCAGGACAAGATGGGCGCGATCCTGGACGCGCCGCCCGGCCGCCCGGCACTCAGATCGCGCACCCGGGGGCAGGACGGGCGGCCGCTTCACGATCATCCGGCCCACATGGCCCGTTCACGCAATTGTCAGCACGAACAGCCGCCGGCTGGCCGATCATGGAGGGGCGGCCGTCCCGGCGCGCGGCAGTCCCGACCAGCATCCGAAACAGAGGTCCGACATGCATATCCAATCCCGCATCCTTCCCTCGCTCCTGTTCGCCGCGGCGCTGGCGTTCAGCGGCGCACCCATGCTTGCGCATCACGGCTGGTCATGGGCCGAGGGCGAGCAGACCACGCTCGAGGGAACCATCGAGAGCGTCTCGATGAACCCGCCCCATCCCACGATCCAGGTCCGCGATGCCCAGGGCACCGTCTGGCAGGTCGATCTGGGCAATCCCAACCAGACCGCCCGCTCGGGCTTTACCGATGACACGGCGCAGCCCGGCGATGCGATCACGGTGATCGGCAATCGCAACCAGGACCAAAGCCCCCATATGAAGGCCGTCCGCATCGTGATCGACGGTCAGAATTACGACATGTATCCCGAGCGCATCCAGGCAGACTGACCGGTGCAGGAGCTGGCGATCTGGGCCGAGGGCACCGCCCTGGCGGCGGCGCTGCGCCGGTCCGGCCATCTCTACATGGTGGTGAACGCCGCGCATATCCTGGGAATCGCGCTGCTGCTGGGCGCGATCATCCCGCTGGACCTGCGCCTTGTCGGGATCCTCCGCAGCGGCGCGCTGCGCGTGCTGGCCCCCTTCCTGTCGCGCGCGGCGGGGGCGGGGCTGGGCCTCGCGCTTGCGACCGGCCCGGTCCTGTGGTCGGTCGCGGCCCGCGATTATCTGGCGAATGCGGCCTTCCGCTGGAAAATGGCGCTGATCGCGCTCGGCCTTGCCGTGGTCGCCCTGCAACATGCCGGCAAGGGCTGGCGGCAGGCGGTCGAGACCGGAGCGCCCGGCCCCGATGCCCGCATCCTCGCGGCGCTTTCGCTGGCGATCTGGCTGTCGGTGCTGCTGGCCGGGCGCTGGATCGGCTTTCTGTGACGCGCCCGGCGCCGCTGGACCCCGGACAGCGGCTTGCCCCCGCGCAGATCCGCCCGCGGGCGGGCCTGTATCTGGTCCGCGTGCCGCACGGCACCCGGCCCCGGCCGGTCCGGCTGGACGCGGAAGGCCGCCTTCTGTCCGCCGAAAGCCTGCCGCGGCGGATCGAATTCCTGGATCGGCGCGGCTGATCCGCCCTGCCCGAGAGAAGCCCCATGGACCTGCCCCTGCACCTGCCCGCCAACACCTATCGCACCATGCCGTGGAAGAACGGCACCGGCGCCACCGATGAGATCTGGCTCTGGCCGCCCCGCGGCGACCGCGACGCTGATGCCGCGCGCCGATCCTGACGGATGGCGACCGTGGCCCTGGGCACGGTGATCCGCGAGCTGATCCGGGGCTTTTATCCGCAGGGCTCGAACCCCAAGGCCTTCCCGGCCATCGCCCACGGTTTCCTGGAGCTCGGCCCGCTGCGCGAGCTGGAGACCTGCGCCGCCGAGGCCGAGACGATCCTGCGCGGCATCTCGGACGAGCTTTTCGCCCGCCGCTACCAGCCCGCCGGCATCGACGAATATTTCGAAACCGTGGTCCGCATCCATGCCGAGGGCAAGACCGTGCTGCTGATCGAGCAGAACGCCGAGACTGCGCTGTCGATCGCGGATCGCGGCTATCTGCTGGTGCGGGGCCGGATCGCGGTCGGCGGCACCCGCGCCGAGATGCTTCGCGACGACACGATCCGGCACATGTATCTGTGACCAGCCGGGGCGGGCGCGTCGCATCTGCGCGCGACGCTGCGCCGGCCGCAGGCGCCGCAATGCGGCGGATCGGGAAGGTCAGGCGATGCCTGGCCCGCACGCATCCGCCAGCGGGTCGCGGGACTGGCGCGGGGCAAGGCGATCAGGTCTGGCGATATGGAAGTCGCGGGCCGGGCCGCCCTTGGCCCTTGCGGCCGCGGCGGCCCTCGCCGTCATACGGATCCCGACCGTCCCCGCATCGCCGCGGAGTGTCTTCGTCGGTCGGATCTCAGAGGCCGCGGGCGACGCGCTCGATATC
The DNA here is from genome assembly GCF_000518925.1 of Paracoccus sp. J39. Lineage (NCBI taxonomy): Bacteria > Pseudomonadati > Pseudomonadota > Alphaproteobacteria > Rhodobacterales > Paracoccaceae > Paracoccus > Paracoccus sp. J39. The sequence goes on from NZ_JAEN01000008.1 coordinate 150,030, forward strand.
GCCGCGGGTCAGGCCGATATCGCTCAGTTCGCGATCCGTCAGCGCGTTCAGTTCGCGGCGGGTGACGCGGGCGTCGTTCCAGGCAGCGACCATCGCGGTCACGCGCGCAACGACCCGACCGAGGCCACCGGCGGCATGGTTATGGCTCATTTCAACAGCGGACATCTCGGCACCTTTTTCATCTTGCCCATCCAGCGGGCATGTTTCGGACAGGGCGGATATAGGCCGGGCAGATCGGGGGAAGTAGGGACGATCCCGGCAAAGCCGCTATGCATTCTGCGCCGCAGCATCGGGGGCTGGCGGACGCCATGCGCGCCGCGCAGGCAAGGCGGGCATGGGCCGCAGGAGGACGGGGCGGGACCAGCGAAGCGCGGACCCGGATGGGCTGCGGCTCTGGCGCAAGGCGCGCCCCTTTACGGAAAGCGCATCTCGGCCGGTGCATTGCGAGGCGCAGCGCATCGGGCAGCCCACCATCCGCGCCTCGGACAGCCGGACCGGACCGTTTCCCGGCCTGAATCCCGGCAACCGCCGGTCCAGAGGGCGGGCGAGGAACGCCGCCTGAAGCCGAAGCCCCGCAAGGAGGGCCGAGAAGCCCCGCTAGGTGACGTCGTTTTCCTGAAGGGCCTGGATCACCGAATCGGCGGAATGGGCGATATGCACCTGGGCCGCCCGGGATGCGGCATCCATGTCGCCGTCCAGAATCGCCTTGACCAGATCCTTGATCTCCTTGGTGCTGGACTTGCGCCGCTCCGGCCGGACGACCGATTTGCGCCGCAGCGGCGAGGTCAGCAGGGTCAGCTTGTTCAGGATGTCATGGCCCAGCGGATTCCGGGCGCCGGCCGAGATCAGGTCGTAGAATTCGCGCTTCGTCCCGACGATCTCCTCGGCCCCGCCGTTCTGGTAGGCCTCGACCAGACGGTCCCGCATCAGCTTGAGCTCGGCGAACTCCTGTTCGGTCGCGTTCTCGATGAACTGCTGCACCAGCAGGCTCTCGACGGCGCTGCGCAGCCGGTAGATGTTGCGGGCATCCTCGATGGTCACCGCCGCGACGGTCAGGCCGCGATTGCCGACCTCGGTCAGGATGCCCTCGGCATGCAGCTGGCGCAGCGCCTCGCGCAGCGAAGTGCGGCTGACATTCAGCTGCTGGCACAGATCCTTCTCGATCAGCCGGGTTCCCGGCTCCAGCACCCCGGTTTCGATCGCGCGGCGCAGCGAGCGCATGATCTTCTGCCGCAAGGGCGCCGCCTCCGCGACAAGAGGGGCCAATCCTTCTGCCTTGCTGGTCACCAAAGAACTCCGGAGTTTGGATGCGCCTTGCATTATGCCCGCTTGCACATGATCGTTATTTCCGCCCACACATATCCAACCGCCCCTCCGCTGTCCATCGCCCTGCCCGCCCCCTGCCGGAACCGGGTCACGCCTAGAACAGCGTGACGCGATTCTGGTTCTTCAGGGCCTCCTGCGTGCAGATCTTCACCAGTTCCGCACGATATTCCGCATCCGCATGCATGTCGGACGCCATATCTTCCATGTCCACCCGAAGGGGGTCAAGGCTTGCGCTCTCGAATGCGTGAGCCAGTGCCTCTTCCGCCTCGCGCCAGCGAAACACCCCGTCATTGCCCGCCCCGGTGATCGCGACCCGGACGCCGTCGGCATGATCGGCCACGAAAGCCGCGGCCAGCGCATAGCGCGAGGCCGGGTTGCGGAACTTGGCATAGCCGGCCCGGCGCGGCCTGCGGAAGGAAACCGAGACCAGCAGCTCGCCCGGTTCCAGAGCCGTGGTGTAAAGGCCCTGGAAATACTCGGCCGCCGGCAGCTCCCGCCGGTCGGTGCGGAAGGTGGCATCCAGCGCCAGCGCCGCCGAGGGATAGTCGGCGGCGGGATCGTTATTCGCCAGCGACCCGCCGATGGTGCCGACATGGCGGACCTGAACGTCCCCGATGGTGCCGACCATGCCGGCCAGGGCCGGGACGCAGCCCTGCACCACGGCCGAGGCCGCGACCTCGCAGTGCCGGACCGCCGCGCCGATGGTCAGGCGCCCCCCGTCCTCGGCGATGCCCTGAAGCTCGGGGATGCGGCGGATGTCGATCAGCCGGTCGTGGCGGGCCAGATGGCCCTTCATGGCCGGCAGCAGCGTATGGCCGCCCGACAGGAAGGCCGGGGATTCGCCGGCCTCGTAAAGCGCCTTCGCCTCGTCGATGGTTGCGGGGCGCAGATAGGTGGTTTCGTAAAGATACATGGCCGATCCTCAAGCTTGCGCCGCCGCGACCCGATGCCGGGCGCGATAGGCCTCTGCCGCCGCCAGGATCGCCCTGACGATGTTGTGATAGCCGGTGCAGCGGCAAAGATTGCCCTCCAGATCGTGCCGCACCAGCGCCTCGTCCAGCTGCCCCTGGTGGCGGTCGATCATGTTCACGGCGGCCATGATCATCCCCGGCGTGCAAAAGCCGCATTGCAGGGCGTGATGGGTGCGGAACGCCTCCTGCACCTCGTGCAGCCGCTCGGCCTCGGCAAGCCCCTCGACGGTGCGCAGCTCGGCATTCTCGGCCGAGGCGGCAAGGATGGTGCAGGACTTCACCGCCCTGCCGTCCAGGATCACCGTGCAGGCCCCGCATTGCGAGGTGTCGCAGCCGACATGCGTGCCGGTCATGCCCAGGTGGTCGCGAAGAAGATGCACAAGCAGCGTGCCGTCCGGCACCTCGCAGCTGCGCGGCCGGCCGTTCACAGTCAGATTGACCAATGCCATGGATCTCGTCCTCTCTCTGGCGTGTCAGGCATGCGCCTCAAAGGCCGCGACCTCCTCGGCGAACTTGGTGAAGAAGGCTTCGGTCAGCTTGCGGGCGGTGGAATCGATCAGCCGGGCGCCCAGCTGGGCGATCTTGCCGCCGACCTGCGCCTCGGCGTCATAGACCAGCCGGGTGCCGCCCTCGTCGTCCTGCAGCGCGACCAGCGCGCCGCCGCTGGCAAAGCCGGCGATCCCGCCCTGCCCCTTGCCGGATATGCGATAGCCCTCGCCGGGCCGGACCTCGCTGAAGGTCACATCGCCCGAGAAGGTCGCCTTGATCGGGCCGATCTTCAGCACCACCTTGGCGGCATAGCCGTCCTCCAGATTGCCCGACAGGCTTTCGCAGCCGGGGATGCAGCGTTGCAGGACCTCGCCGTCATTCAGCAGGCGCCAGACCACATCGCGCGACGTGCCCAGAAGGCGTTCACCGGAAAGCTTCATTCCACGGTCTCCTCGGTCAGGACGGCATCCAGGCGGGACAGGTCGACATAGCGGGCGTAATCCCCGACCGGCGCCGCGCCGCCATGGGCGTTGCGCAATGCCAGCACCTGCTTCGCCCCCTCGTCGAGAAAGCGCGCATCCGGCGTCAGGCCGGTTTCGGGCGACAGCAGGCTGTTCATCACCGTGGCGATGGCGGCGGGCTGGATCTGCGGCATCCGCCGCGCCAGCAATGCCTCGGCCGCCTGCCGGTTTTCGGGCGCCCGCACCCAGCGCAGCCCGGCCAGATAGCCGCGCAGGAACCGCTCGACCAGATCCGGTCGCGCCTTCAGGAACCCGCGCCGCGCGGCGATCACCCCGCCCTGATAATGCGCATAGGCCTCGGTCGAGCGTTTCAGGACATGGAACCCGGCCCGCTCGGCGATCGAGGTGAAGGGCTCGATCAGCAGCGTCGCGTCGCAGGCCCCGAATTTCAGCGCCTCCCAGCGTTGCGGGGCGGCGCCCACCGCCTCGACGGAATAGGCGTCCCGACCGATGCCGTTGGCCGCGCACATGTCATAGAAGGCGAAGGCGAAGCCGGTGGTCGGCGCGTCCAGCGCCACCTTGCGCCCGGCCAGCTGCGCGAACCCGTCGATGTCCCGCGCCGTCACGACGGCCAGGTCCAGCCGCGTCGCGCCAGCGATGGCGACATAGCCGGGATCGAGACCCGGCGCGGCGGCGCCCTGCCCCTCGTTATAGGCGACGACATTGTCGAAGGCGGTGAAGACGATGTCGAACTCGTCCCGCGCGGTGCGCTCGGCCTGTTCGATCGAGCTGCCCGTCAGGCTGAGCGCGACGTCAAGCCCGAGAGCGGCGAAATCCCCGTTCTCGATCGCCGCGAAGACGGGCAGGTTCGGGGCGCCGGGAAAGGCGATGACCCGGACGGTGTTCACTTCGGTCATTCGTAGCTCCTGTTACGAGAGGTCTTGACTGGCGCGCGCATTCCTCATCGCCTGCCAGATCCGTTGCGGCGTCACCGGCATGGCGATGTCGCGGACGCCGTATTCCGAAAGCGCATCGACGATGGCGCTGACGATCACCGCCAGCGCCGGCGTCGTGCCGCCTTCGCCGCCGGCCTTGATCCCCAGGGGGTTGGTTGGGGAATGAACCTCGGCGATCTCGCAGGTGAACGAGGGCATGTTGTCGGAACGCGGCATGCCGTAATCCATGAACGAGCCCGCCAGCGGCTGCCCGGTCTCTGCATCGGTGGCGCATAGCTCCCACATCGCCTGGCCCACGCCCTGCGCGATGCCGCCATGGGTCTGGCCGTGCACGATCAGCGGATTGATGCAGCGCCCCACGTCGTCCACCGTGGTGTAGCGGGTGATGACCGGCGCGCCGGTGCGCATGCAGACCTCGATCTCGCAGATCGCGGTGCCGTTGGGAAAGACCGGCGTGTGCATCTCGTTGGTATGGGCGGCGCGCAGCGGTCCCTTCTCCGCGGTCGCCCGCGCCAGCGCGAACAGGTCGGCGCTGGCCCCCGCGGCCGAGAGCAGCCCGTCGCGATAGTCGATGTCCGAGGAATTGATGCCGTGCAGATCCGCGAAACGCGCCTTGGCCTCGGCAAGCAGTTCGGCCGAGGCGATGGCCATCACCGTGCCGGCATGCCGCATCGAGCGTCCGGAATGCGAGCCCCCGCCCTCCTTCACCACATCCGTGTCGCCAAGGATGATCTCGACCCGCTCGACCGGGACGCCCAGCATGTCGGCGACCACCTGCGCGAAGCTGGTCTCGTGCCCCTGGCCGCTGGGCTGGGTGCCGATGACCACCTCGACGCGGCCGTCCGCGGTGATCTCGATCTCGGCGCGTTCCTTCGGGGTGCCGATCGAGGATTCCACGTAATTCGCGAAGCCCCGCCCCAGCAGCTTGCCGCGCTTGCGGGCCTCGGCCTTGCGCGCCTCGAACCCGTCCCAGTCCGACAACGCGATGGCGCGGTCCATGTTCTTCTCGTATTCGCCGCTGTCGTAATGCTGCCCGACCGGATTGGTGTAGGGCATCGCCTCGGGCGGCACGAGGTTCCGGCGCCGCAGCTCGACCCGGTCCATGCCCAGCTCCTGCGCCGCCAGATCCATCATCCGCTCGATGGCGAAGGTGACTTCGGGACGACCCGAGCTGCGATAGGCCTGGGTGCACATCGTATTGGTGAACACCGCCCGCGCGCGCAGCGTGGCGCAGGGGATGTGGTAGGAGCCCGAGATCAGCCCCGACCCCTTGGACAGCGGCGACAGCGAAACGCAGCGCGCCCCGACATTCGAGATGTTGTCGGCCCGCATGGCCAGGATATAGCCCTCGTCGTCGAAGGCCAGCTCGACCGTGGTGATCAGGTCGCGGCCCTGATATTCGGTCAGGAAGGCCTCGGACCGGGTGGCGGTGAACTTCACCGGCCGGCCGACCCTGCCCGAGGCCCACAGGACCAGCGGAAACTCGACATAGACCCGGTTGCGGGCACCGAAATTCCCGCCGACATCGAAGGACAGGACCCGCAGCCGCTCGCGCTCGACGCCCAGCACCGCCGAGATCTCGCCCTTCTGGCGCACCGCCCCGCCCGAGCCGGCGTAAAGCGTATAGCGCCCGGTCTCGGCGTCGTAATGCCCCAGCGCGGCGCGGGGTTCGATGGTCACCGCCGTCACCCGGTCGATATGGAAGCGGCGCTTCACCACATGGGCGGCGCGGGCGAAGGCGGCCCCGGTCGCCGCCTCGTCGCCGAAGCGGCTGTCGACGAAGGTGTTGTCCGGCACCTCGTCCCAGACCGCCGGCGCGCCTTCGCGGAACGCCTCGGCGGTGGCGGTCACATGCGGCAGCACCTCGTATTCGACCTCGACGAGCTCGGCTGCCTCCTCGGCGAGGGCGGGGGTTTCCGCGACCACCAGCGCGACGGCCTCGCCCACATGCCGGACCTTGTCCAGCGGCAGCGGGTAATGCGGGCCGATGAAGGGAAAGCTGCCGTCCCGGGCACGCAGCTTGACGTCGTAATTGGTCGAGGGCACCGGGTTGTGCGGAATGGGCTGCAGGCCGTCGGCCAGCATGTCCTGCGGCGTCAGCACGGCCAGCACCCCCGGCAGGGCCAGCGCGGCCGAACCGTCCACGCCGCCGATCCGCGCATGGGGATGGGGCGAGCGGACCATGGCCGCATAGACCTGCCCCGGCAGGTTGAAATCGTCCGAGAACCGGCCCTTGCCGGTGATGAGCCGCAGATCCTCCTTGCGGGGAAGCGGCTTGCCGATGTGGCGAAACAGCGCCTCGGAAACCAGACGCATCTCGGGCCGCGATTCGCCGGGGCGATAGCTGACCTCGCGGCCGGCCGTCGGCGCCGGAACCGCCCGGCGTGGCAACGCATTCTTGTTCATCTTCCGCTTTCCCTCCCGGATCTTCCTTGCCCGACCCTTGCGGTCCGGGTTATGGCATCTTGTCGTTTGACATTACTGTCACAATGTATGACAGTATGTCAACTTGATTGATTTCCCCCGCCCCCTCATCATGTGCCTGGGTTGCGGGATGCGCAGAACGACAGGGAGGATCGAATGGATCAGGCAAGCAGCAGGGCGCCGCTGGACCTGCAGGAGCATATCGCAAGGCTTGAGAAGGCCGGGCTTCTGACCCGGATACAGGTTCCCATCGACAAGGATGCCGAGCTGCATCCCCTGGCCCGCTGGCAGTTCCAGGGCGGCCTGCAAGAGGATCAGCGCCGCGGCTTCCTGTTCACCGATGTGCGCGACAGCAAGGGCATGCATTACGACATTCCCGTAGCGGTGGGCGTCCTGGCCGCGTCGCCCGCGATCTATGCCATCGGGCTTGGCGTCGCCGAGGACGAGATCGGCGATGTCTGGGTGCGCGCCATGGCCAACCCCATCCCGCCGGTCGAGGTCGAGGCCGCCCCCTGCCAGGAAGTCGTGATCGCCGGCGACGAGCTGCGCCGGCACGGGCGCGGCCTCGGCAGCCTGCCGGTGCCGGTCTCGACCCCCGGCTTCGACAGCGCGCCCTATTTCACCGCCACCCTCTGCGTGACGAAGGACCCGGAAAACGGCATCCAGAACATGGGCACCTATCGCGCCGCCCTGAAGGCCGAGGACCGGCTGGGGGTGCGCATGGCCAGCCGGCTCAGCGGGGCGGGGGGCTATCAGCACTGGCTGAAATACAAGAAGCTCAACCAGCCGATGCCCTGCGCCATCGTGATCGGCTGCGCGCCGGCGGTGCTGTTCACCGGGCCGCAGAAACTGCCGATAGACACCGACGAGATGGCGGTGGCCGGCGGCCTGATCGGCGCGCCGGTGCGGACCGTCAAATGCAAGACCATCGACCTGCAGGTGCCCGCGGATGCCGAGCTGGTGATCGAGGGGCTGATCGACCCCGACCTGCTGGAACCCGAAGGCCCGTTCGGCGAAAGCCACGGCCATGTGGCGCTGGAAGACTTCAACATGTCGATGCAGGTGACGGCGATCACCCGCAAGCGCAGCCCGGTGCTGGTCTCGATCGTCTCGCAGGTGACGCCCAGCGAATCCAGCGTGCTGAAGCGCGTCGCCTATGAGCCGCTGTTCTTCGAGCACCTGCGCCACCATCTGAACGTGAAGGGCATCCGGCGCGTCGTCATGCACGAGCCGCTGACCAATATCCGCAAGGTGATCTTCCTGGAATTCGAGAAGGACGCCCCCCAGTCCGAAATCTGGCGCGGCATGCAGGGCGCCGCGACGCTTCAGGCGCAATGCGGCAAGGTCGTCATCGCCGTTTCCGACGACATCGACGCGCGCAATGCCGATGCGGTGTTCTGGTCCATCGCCTACCGTGCGAACCTGCTTGAGGACCTGCATGTCACGCCCTACCGCTCGGAAGGGCACGGGCCGAAATCGGCGGCGAAATCGGCCGAGGGCACGCTGATGATCGACGCGACGCTGAAGGCGCCCATGCCGCCGCTGGCGCTGCCGGCCGAGCCCTTCATGCGCCGCGCCCGCGAGATATGGGAGCAGCTTCAGCTTCCCGCCCTGTCGCCGCAGCCGCCCTGGCACGGCTATTCGCTGGGGGACTGGGACGACAGCTGGACGGGCTTCGCCGAGGCCACGGTCAAGGGCGACTGGCGCGAGACGGGCCGCCAGACGCTGGCGCGGCGGCGCGGCGGCATCAAGCCGGAAACCCCGGTCCGGAAGTTGGAAACGCCTCCGGCGCGGACATGAGCGCCGGCAGGCGCGGCTGACGGGGCGGGGCGGAACCATGGCGGAGACGCAGACCGTATCGACGGGCCATCGAATGCCGGCGCCTGCCGCCGATCCTTCCGGTGCCGAGCTGCTTCCCTTCGACCCGCGGGCGCGGGAAAGGCGGCCGCACGACCCGCTCGAAGCCCTGTTGCGGGCCGGCGCGCGGGGGGCGCTGGCCCTGATCACCGCGGTCGAGGGGCCGTCCTATCGGCCTGTCGGCGCCATGATGGCCTTTCTGCCCGACGGACGGCGCAGCGGAAGCCTGTCCTCGGGCTGTATCGAGGCCGACCTTCAGCTCCACGCCCAGAAGGTGATGGCGCGGGAGGCGCCGGCGCTGCTGCGCTATGGCGCGGGATCGCCCTTCTTCGATCTGAAGCTGCCCTGCGGCGGCGGGCTCGAGATCCTTCTGCTGCCCTGCCCGCCCGCATCCCTGCTTGGCCAGGTGGCGCGGCTGCGCGCCGCAAGGCGGGGCTTCTCGCTGGCCATCGGGCTGCGGGACGGCGCGGTCGCCATCGGACCGGACCGGCCGACCGGGAAGGACGGGCATGGCCTTTTCCACGTCCGGCTGGGGCCGGAACCGCGCTTTCTGATCTTTGGCAAGGGCCCCGAGGTCGCGGTTTTCGCCGGCCTGGTGCAGGCCGCCCTGCTTCCCGGGCTGGTGCTCAGCCATGACGACGAAACCCTTGCGCAGGCCACCGCCATCGGCATGCCGGTCCGGCCGATCGACACGCGGGGCCTGCCGGGCGATGTCGAGGTGGACCGCGACACCGCCGCGGTGCTGTTCTATCACGAACATCACTACGAAACCGCGATCCTTCGCCGGCTTCTGGCCGGCAGCGCCTTCTATATCGGCGCGCAGGGCAGCCGGCGGGCCCGGGACGCGCGGCTTGAGGCGCTGCGCGCCGCAGGCATGGGCGAGCCCGCGCTCGGCCGGCTGCGCGGACCGATCGGGGTGGTCCCCTCGGCGCGCGATGCCCGGCTGCTGGCGATCTCGGTCCTGGCCGAGATCCTGGCCCTGCATGCCCAGCGGCCGGGATGAGGCCGCGGGCAAGGCCGCGGTCTCCTATTCTTCGGCCGAGGCTTCGCCCCAGCGGCGGGTGACGGCAAGGTCGATGCCGAACAGGTCCAGCGCGCGCGCGACGCTTTGCGTCACGATGTCGTCTATCGTCCGCGGCCGGGTATAGAAGGCCGGCGTCGGCGGCATGATGATCGCCCCGTTCAGCGTCGCCTGCTGCATCAGCGCGATATGGCCCGCATGCAGCGGCGTCTCGCGCAGCAGCAGCACGACCCGCCGCCGCTCCTTCAGGCAGACATCGGCCGCCCGGACGATCAGCTCCTCGTTGTAGCTGTTCGCGATGCCGCTCAGCGTCTTGATCGAGGCCGGGGCGATCAGCATTCCCATGGTGCGGAACGACCCCGACGAGATCGCGGCGCCGATGTCCTTGTAGCTGTAGCAGCAATCGGCCAGCGCGCGGATCGCGTCGGGCTCCAGGTCCACCTCCTCGCGGGCGGTCCGCACCGCCGAGGGCGACATGACCAGGTGGGTCTCGATATCGGGCAGCGCGCGCAGAAGCTCCAGCGCGCGGATCCCGTAGATCACCCCGGACGCCCCGGTAATCGCGACGATCAGTCTTTGCACGTCAGTCACCCCGCCCTTGTTGTTTCAGGCCGCCGCCGACCCGCAGATAGAAGAGGGGCGCAAGCAGCGTGATCAGGAAGACGCGCACCACATGGTGCACGGCGATGAAGGATACCGTCGCCTGCAACGACAGGGCGACAAGGCTGGTTTCGGACAGCCCGCCGGGCGCGAAGGCCAGCATCAGGTCCACCAGCGGCAGGCCGGTCAGCTGCACCAGGACCCACGCGAAGGCCAGGCCCAGCAGGATCAGGATCGAGGTGGTCGCCCCGGCGCAAAGGATGCTGGTGCCGAAATCGCGGTGCTTCATGCCCGCGAAGCCGCTGCCGAGCGAGGTGCCCATCACCAGCTGCGCGCCGGCGATGAACAGCAGCGGCGGATGGAAGGCGCTGATCCCGGTCAGATGGATCACCGCGCTCAGCAGCATGGGGCCGATCAGGGCCGGCGAATGCAGGCGCAGCAGCAGGGCCAGCCTCCAGCCGACCCCGGCCGTGACCAGCAGCCACAGGCTTTCCGCCGCCCCGGGCCACCATGCCGCCTGCGACCCGGCATCGACCAGCGGCGCGGGCCAGACGCCCAGCACCAACCACAGCACCGCCGGCAGGGTCAGCACGACGATGAGGATGCGGAAGGATTGCAGCAGGATGATCTTGCGGATGTCGCCCCCCACGCTTTCGCCGAAGGCGGCCATCTCGGCCAGCCCGCCGGGCAGGGCACCGAAGAAGGCGGTTGGCAGCGGCAACCGGGCGACGTGGCGCAGGAACAGGTAGCACAGCGTCGCGCCGGCGATGATGAACAGGCCCAGGAAGGACAGGCTGACGAACCATGACTCGATCCGGTCGAAAAGCGAGGGATCGAAGTTCGAGCCCAGCAGCACCCCGATCAGCGCCAGCATCACCGGGCGGATGTTGCGCGGCATGTGAAGCGGCAGGCCCGCCAGGCTGCCCAGCAGGCAGAAGGCCAGCGACCCCATCATCCAGGCAAGCGGCAGATGCAGGTAGAAGAAGGCCGCGCCGCCGCAGACCCCCAGCGCCAGGGCGAGCAGGACGTTGCGGGGCGACCTGCCCGGCGGGCGGGGCGGCTGGAAACGGGATTTCGCCATGGTTCAGATGGACCGTCTGCTGGGTCTGGAATGGGCCTGCCGACCCTGGATGCGCCGGGTCGGCAGGGGGCGGCGCAGGGGCGCCGGGCGGCAGGGATCTAGTGGCCGCCGGCCGCGATCTCGCGCTGCCAGGGCGCCACGATCCGCTCGAGCAGGGCCAGCAGCTTCTCGAGCACGATGGCCAGGACCATCACCAGCAGGATGGGCACGAACATCTCGGCGGTGCGGAAGCTGTTCGCGGCATGGATGATGATGCCGCCCAGACCCGACAGCGCGGTCAGGAATTCGGCGATGATCATGGCGATGACCGCCTTGCCCACCGCCAGCCGCAGCCCGGCCATGATATAGGGCAGGGTCGCCGGCAGCACGATCTGCCGCATGATCTTGGACTGCGAGGCGCAGAAGGCGGTCCCGACCTCGATCAGGGTCTTCGGCACCGCCTTCACCCCGGCGCAGGTGTTGATGCAGACCGGGAAGAAGGCCAGCAGGAAGATGATCACCACCTTCACGGCGAAGCCCAGCCCGAACCAGACCATCAGCAGCGGCACAAGCGCGATCATCGGCGTCGCGTAGCCCGCCGTGACATAGATGCCGAAAGCGGCGTCCAGCACCCGGTATCGCCCCAGCAGCAGGCCGATGGGAATGCCCAGAAGCGCGGCGAGCCCGTAGCCCACCAGGAAGGGCTGGATGCTCTGGACGAAGGCCTTCACCAGCGTTCCGTTCTGCATCATGACGATGAAGGACCGGAAGATCTGCGAGGGATAGGACCCGAACAGCGGGTTGATCCAGGGGCTGCACAGCTCCCATATGACGAGCAGCGTGGAAACCGAGATCAGGGTGATCGACCAGCTCGGCAGGCTTCTGGCGGAAAAGCCGGTTTTCTTGGCGACGGTCGGTTCGTGATAGCTTGACATGGTCATGGTGCTGCCTCTCAGGCGAAGGCCCGGAGGGGCGCTGCGGTGGACGTGGCGGGCCGGGGCGCGGCATCGCCCTCGTCGCGATAGCCATGCAGCGCATCCCAGGCCAGTTGGCGCTTGCGGGTGAATTCCTCGGAACTGCGGATGGCGCGCATGTCGTTGCGCGGCCGTTCGATGTTCACGTCGATGACCTCGCGCAGGTGGCCCTGGACCATGACCGCGATCCGGTCGGCCAGCAGCACCGCCTCGTCCAGGTCATGGGTGACGAAGATGATCGTCTTGCCGGTGCGCTGGTGGATGTCCAGCAGCTCCATCTGCAGGGTTTCCCGGGTCTGGGAATCCAGCGCGCCGAAGGGCTCGTCCATCAGCAGCACCTCGGGATCGATGGCCAGCGCCCGGGCGATGCCGACCCGCTGCTTCATCCCGCCCGAAAGCTGGTGCGGACGGTGGTGCATGGCGTGCCCCAGCCCGACCAGATTGATGAACCGCTCGGCCCGCTCGGCGATCTCGTGCGGCGGGATGCCCTTGGCCTCCAGCGCGAAGCGGATATTGTCCACGGCCGAGCGCCAGGGCAGCAGCTCGGCATGCTGGAACACCATGCCGCGGTCCAGCCCGCAGCCCGAGATTTCCTTGCCCGCGACGCGGATCGAGCCGCTGGACGCCTCTTCCAGCCCCATGATGATGCGCAGCGCGGTCGTCTTGCCGCATCCGCTGGGACCGGCCAGGGCGATGATCTCGCCCCGGTTGATGTTCAGCGACAGGTTGTCCAGCGCCCGGGTGGTGCGGGAGGTTCCCCCCGACCGCAATGCGAAGGTCTTCGATACGTTTTTCAGTTCGACATGGGACATACAGCAGTCTCCGGTTTCTGCGTGAAGGCGCTACTGCTGCTTCACAAGTTCGAGGGCCTGCTGGCGCGGGCCGTCATCGACGAATTCGGTGATGTCGAAGGTGTTCTGGATGCGCCCGTTGCGCTGCATCATGTCCACGTTCCATTGCAGCTTCCCCACATCCATCTCCAGCTCCGGCGTCACCGCGGAGTACTGCACGACCTCCTTGAAGATGAATTCCGGGCCGGTGTCGTCCTCGGGCAGATGCGCGATCTCGCGGGCCAGCGCATAGGTCTCGTCGGGATGCTCCATCGCATAGGCATGCCCCTCCATCTGCGCGGCAAGGAAGCGCACCAGCGCCTCGCCCTTGGTGTCGATGGCCTTTTGCGTGGTCACGATGCAGTTGCGCAGCATGTTCGGGGTCACCTCCGGCGCGCGCGCGATCACGTTCACGTTCTGCCGCCCGGCCTCCTCCTCGTATTCGCTGGAGGTCGCGGTCGCCTCGACGATGCCCGCCACGACGGCGCGGAAACGGTCGCCGCCCCCGCCGGCATTGGCGAATTGCACCTCGGCGGGATCGACGCCGCTGGCATGCAGGACCTCGCGGGCGAAGAGGTCGGGCGAGGAGCCCGGCCCCGACACGCCCAGCGACCGGCCCCTGAGCTGCTCGACCGAGGTGATGTCGGACTTGGCATAGATGTTGTAGGTCATGCCCGGCCAGTTGCAGCCGACAAAGCGCAGCGGCGCCCCCTCGGCCATGGCGGCGATGCCGACCAGGGGCGAGGTGGAATAGCTGTCGACCTCTCCGGCCAGCAGGGCCTTGACCGGCACGGTGCTGCTCACGAATTGCACCATGTCGATCTCGACGCCGTATTTCTCGCCGAAGCGCACCGGCATGAAAAGGATGCCGGCATCGCCCTTGGCCTCGACGACGCCGTGGCGCCAGGTCTCGGCCGTGGCGGCGCTGCCCGCAGCGATGATCGCCGCAGCGACGAGGGCGCATCTGGTATTGTTCACATTCTCCTCCCTGGATCTCGAGACTCACCGCGCTGTTCGCGGCTCACAGCGCGACTCGATTCCCTGCGCGGGAACGGTCGCATAATTCATCCTCTGACGACAATATTGCATTCGCATACTACGGTATGTATGTATGACAGTATTGCGAAGTGACGCGGCTTGGCAAATTCAAATCCGGGAGAGCACTATCATGTCGGTGAATTTGGCCTCGATCGAGATGCGGCTGCTGGTGGTCATGGATGCGCTGCTGGCCGAGAACTCCGTCAGCAAGGCCGCCGCGCGGCTGGGGATGTCGCAACCGGCCACCAGCAATGCGCTGAACCGGCTGCGCCAGCTGTTCAACGATCCGCTGTTCGTCCGGGTCGGCAGCGCCATGCAGCCCACGGCCCGGTCGCAGGAGCTGGCCGCCCCGCTGAGCGAAGCCTTGCGCCAGATCGAGAATATCCTGGTCCCGCAGGATTTCCAGCCGCAGGACATGCCCTGGGTGTTCACCCTGGCGGTATCCGAGAACGCCTCGGCGGTGCTGCTGCCGGCGCTGCTGGCCCATCTGGCCGAAACGGCCCCCAATATCCGCGTCCTGGCCGAATCGCACAGCAATGCGCAGCTGGTCGAGATGCTGGACCGTAACGCCATCGACTTCGCCATCGGGGTGATCCCGCATCTGCCGCGCCGCTTTTCGCGCGCGCCGCTGTTCCATGACCGCTATGTCTGCATGATGCGCCGCGGCCATCCGCTGGCGCAGGGGCCGCTGACGTTGGATGAATTCCTGCAGGCGGAGCATCTCGCCGTGAAGCCGGGCTTCGGCGAGACGAGCCGGGTCGACCAGCTGCTGGCCGAACGGGGCATCCAGCGGAACATCTTCGCCACGGCCCACCAGTTCGTCGCGGCGCCGGCCATCGTGGCGCATACGAATCTGCTGGCGCTGATGCTGGAACGGATGCTGCCCATGTTCGACACATCCGCGCTGCACATCACCGAAGCGCCGGTCGAGGGGCTGTCGGTCCGCTCGGACCTGGTCTGGAGCCAGCCGCGCTCGTCCCTGCCCTCGCATAAATGGATGGCCCGAAAGATCCAGGCGGTGGCGCGCACCCTGCCGCAGGATCCCCGGCAGACGCCGGACGCGGGCCTGCCCGCCCTCGCAAACAGCCTTCGACATGACAAAGGAGAGAGACCATGGACGCCATGACCACGCCCGCCGCCCGGCAGGGCACGACGCCGCTGCGCGACGGCGCAAGCCTTGCCTGGCGGCTTGCCAATCCCGCCGGCACGACGCGGATGGCGCTGGTCCATTCGCTGGCGATGGACGGCGCCTTCTGGGACGCGGTGGTCGCCTGCCTGCCCGAGGACGTGGCGGTGCTGGCCATCGACTGCCGCGGGCACGGCCGCTCGACCAGATCCCCCGGCCCCTTCACCGTCGAGCAATTCGCCGACGACCTCGCCGAGGTCATGGAGGAGCTGGGGTGGCAGGGCGCCCTGGTCGCCGGCGCCTCGATGGGCGGCTGCGTCGCGCTGGCCTTCGCCACCCGCCACGCCGGCCGGGTCCGGGCGCTGGGACTGATCGACACCACCGCCTGGTATGGCGAGAATGCGCCGGCCGCCTGGGAAGAGCGCGGCATGAAGGCCGTGACCGAGGGGCTGGACGCGCTGGTCGGCTTCCAGAAAAGCCGCTGGTTCAGCCCGGCCTTCATCACCCGCAGCCCCGAGGTCGTGGAGCAGGCCGTCGCGACCTTCATGGCCAACGACGTCGCCAGCTATCTGGCCACCTGCCGGATGCTGGGCGCGGCGGACCTGCGTGCGGGCTTGCCGCGTTTCGACCTTCCCACGGCCATCGTGGTGGGCGAACACGACTACGCCACGCCCCCGGAAATGGCGCGGGCCATGGCCGAGGCGATTCCGGGCGCCACGCTGGAGATTCTGCCCGATTTGCGGCATTTTACCCCGCTGGAGGCACCCGAGGCGATCGCCGCGGCCCTGATGAGACTGGCGGGAAAGATCTGACCCATGCGGCAGCAGGCGCGCAATGCCGGGACGACAGGGGAAGGGGCGCTCTGGCGCTTCGCGCTCGCCGTCTATGCCGAGCCCGGCGTCAAGGCGGAATGCCTGCATTTCCAGGACCGGCAGAAGGGCGATGTCTGCCTGCTTCTCGCGGCCCTGTTCCTTGCCGCGCGGGGGATCGGCGTCGAACCCGGCGCGCTGGGGCGGCTGGAACGGGCCGTGCCCTGGCCGGCGCGGCTGCATCTGCGGCTGGCGCGCGGCCTCAGGAAACGCCTGCCCCGCAACGGCGGGGCGGGCCGCCTGCGCAAGGCGCTGCTGGCGCATGAGCTGTCGCTGGAACGCGCCCGACTGGCCCGGCTGGAGGCGGCGCTGGCGCCCGAATGCGCCGGCCGGGGCGATATCGGGCCGGACGCCGCCCTGCGCCTGCTGGCCGACAGCCTGGCCGATTTCTACCGGCTGGACCGGCTTCACCTGCCGGCCACCTTTGCCGCAGCCGGCAGAATCCGCGCCCGCCCGCGCGGGCGGTGACAGGCCATGTCGCAGAGCGAAGCCGGTCCGCACCGTCCCGAAACAGGCAGCAAAGCCATGGTTCTCGACAGGCCGGTCCGCACGGTCGGCATCCTTCTGGCGGCTGGCGCGTCCCGCCGCTTCGGCCCCGGCGACAAATTGCTTGCCCCCTTGCGGGGCAGGCCGCTTGTGCACTGGTCCGCAAGCGCGCTGCAGGATTCCGCCTGCCAGAGGGTCGCGGCGATCGTGTCCTCGCACGAGGTCGAGGCCGCCTTGCCGCCCGGATTCGTCGTCCGGCATGTCCCGCCCTTGCAATCGATGGCCCGGTCCTTTCGCGCCGCTGTCGGGCTTGCGGAAAAGATGTCGGCGGAAAGGGCGCTGATCTGCCTGGGCGACATGCCGGCGATAACCGCCGGCCTGCTGGGCGAATTGCTGGCCAGGCGCAGGAACAGCGCCTGCCGCTCGGCCGGGCGCCGCCTGCCGCCGGTGCTGCTTTACGCCTCGTCCTATCGGGCCGCGCGGGAAAGCGCCCGGGCCGATGCGGGCGCGCGCGATTTCATCGCCCGCCTGCCGGCCGAGGACCTGCTGGAGATCGGCGAGGAAAGCGCCGCGGACGTGGATACCGTGTCCGATCTCCGCTTTCTCGGCGGAGGGTTCTAGCCGCTGGCATTCGGCGGCGCGGCACCTGTTCCTGTCCGCGGCGGGCGGCTTTCCATCGGACGGGAGAGGGTTTTCGCGCGGCCAAGGAACGGATGCATGCCGGGCGCGTTGTCAGAAATCCGCTTCCCGCGACCTTGATCGTCCAGGAACCATGTTTGCGCGCATCCGCGCGCGGGGTCGCCAGACATGGAGGGAAGGCTGCGCATGAAGGAAGGACGTCAGGCGTTCCTGCTCCGTCTCAGCGATGCGCTGGCGGCGATTCCGGATGCCGCGGAAATCCAGGAAACGGCGGCGCGCCTGCTGGCGGAACGCCTCGGCGCGGATCGCGCCGCCTATCGCGAGGTCGCGGCGCCGAACGATGCGCGCAACGCCGGGACACATGCCCGCCCGGATGCCCCGGCCGGCAGGGCGATGACCGGCAGGGCGATGGCGGGGCGCGGCTGGCGGGCCGGATGGGCGAGCGGCTTCGGCAGGGCAAGCCGGTCGCGCTGGCCGATATCGCGCAGGATCCCCGCATCGGGGCCGAGGCGCGCCGGGCTTTTCTGGCCACCGGAACCCGGGCACTGCTGGTGGTCCCGCTGCTCCGGCACGGCCGGGAGGCGGCCAATCTGGTCCTCGAACACGGCGCGCCGCGCGACTGGACCCCGGCCGAGGTGAAGCTGGCCGCCGAGGTGGCGGAGAGAGCGCGGGCCGCGGCCGAGCGGGCGGGGGCGCAAATCATCCTGCGCCAGAGCGAGCAGCGCGTCAGCAAGCTTCTCTCGCTGATGCCCGCCGCCGTCTACACCTGCGATGCCGAGGGCCGGCTGACCTTCTTCAACCGCCGCGCCGCCGAGCTGTGGGGGCGGGCGCCGCGGCTCGACGATGCCGGCGAGCGGTTCTGCGGATCGTTCCGGCTGTGGACCGCCGACGGCGCGCCGCTGCGGCCCGAGGACAGCCCGATGGCCGAAGCCCTGCGCGACGGGCGCAGCGCCCGCAACCTCGAAATCGTCCTCGAACAGCCCGGCGGTGCCCGGCTGGTCACCCATGCCAGCATCGACCCGCTTTACGACGATGACGGCCGGCTGGCGGGGGCGATCAACGTCTTCGTGGACGTGACCGAACGCAAGCAGGCCGAGGCCGCCCTGCAGGCCAGCGAGGAAACCCGCCGCCGGAACCAGAACTGGCTGGCCGCGCAAAAGGAGGCGTTCCGCGCCGCCATGGACGGCGCGGCGCTGGACGTCTCTCTGGGCATCCTTGTCGCGGCGGCGGTCGAGCAGGAAAAGGGGGCGCTGCGATGCGCCTTTTACCTTGCCGATCTTGAAAGCGCGACGCTGCACCATGTCGTCGGCATGACCGACGGCTATGCCGAGCGGGTGAACGGCTTCGAGGTCTCGCCCGAGTCGCTTGCCTGCGGACTGGCCTTCGCCAGCGGCCAGCCGGTCATCACGCCCGACGTCACCCGGGAACCGCGCTGGCGGCCCTGGATCTGGCTGGCGCGCGACTTCGGCTATCGCGCCTGCTGGTTCTTTCCGGTCGAGACCGCCTCGGGGCAGCTCGTGGGCGCTCTGGCAATGTATTTCGCCGAGCCGCGCGAGCCCACGGCCCGGGATCGCGAGCTTGCCGCGGCGCTGACCCAGACCGCGGCCATCATCATCTCGCGCATGTATGCCGAGGCGGCCTTGCGCGGCAACGAGGCGCAGCTGGCCGAGGACCTGCAGGCGATGGAGGAGCTGCACGCCGTGGTGAGGGATCTGGTCGGCGCCAAGTCGCCGCAGGCGCTTTATGACCGCATCGTCCAGGCGGCGGCGGTGCTGATGCGTTCGGATGCCGCCAGCATCCAGGTGCTGGACCATGAACACGGCCAGCTGAAACTGCTGGCCCATCGCGGATTTCACCCCGAATCCGCCCGGTTCTGGGAATGGGTCGGCATGGATGGCGCCAGTTCCTGCGGACGGGCCTATCACAGCGGCGACAGGGTGGTGATGGCGGATCTGGAACCGCTGATCGACGATCCGGCCGAGGTGGGGGCCTATCGCCGCTCGGGGCTGCGCGCCGTGCAGTCCACGCCGCTGCGGACCCATCGCGGCACGGTGCTCGGCATGCTCTCGACCCATTGGCGCCGGCCGCACCGGCCCAGCGAGCGCGAGCTGCGCTTCCTGGACCTGCTGGTGCGGCTGGCGGCCGATCTGGTCGAGCGGGTGCAGGCCGAGGACCGGCTGCGCGCCAGCGAGGAGCGGCTGCGCCGGTTCGGAGAGGCCTCGCATGACATCTTGTGGATACGCGACGCGAAAACCCTGCAATGGCAATATCTCACCCCCGCCTTCGAGACCATCTACGGGCTGGGGCGCGACGCCGCGCAGGCGGGCGACAATTACCGCGCCTGGATCAGGATGATCGCGGCCGAGGACCGGCGCAAGGCCAGCCATGCCATGCGCCAGACCCGCCTGGGCCGGCACGTCACCTTCGACTATCGCATCCGCAGGCAGAACGACGGCACCACCCGCTGGCTGCGCAGCACCGTCTTTCCGATCACCAACACCGCCGAGCGGGTGACGTTGATCGGCGGCATCGGCCACGACCTGACGCAGCTGCACAAGGCGGGGCTGCGCCTGCAAACGCTCATGGAGGGGATCCCCCAGCTGGTCTGGCGCGCCATCGGCGGCGGGCACTGGACCTGGTCCAGCCCGCAATGGACCGACCATACCAGCCTGAGCAGCGAGGACAGCGCCGGGCTGGGCTGGCTGGACGCGCTGCATCCCGACGACCGGGACAAGGCCATGCATTTCTGGAACGCCGCCGTGCGCACCGGCCATCTTGAGATGGAGGGCCGCATCCGCCATGCCGCGACCCGGCAATACCGCTGGTTCCAGACCCGCGCCACGCCCGTCCGCGACGAATCCGGCATGATCGTCGAATGGCTCGGCACCTCGACCGACATCCACGAGCTGCGCGAATTGCAGGAGCGGCAGAAGGTCCTTGTCGCCGAATTGCAGCACCGGACCCGCAATCTGATGGGCGTGGTCCGCTCGATGGCCGACAAGATCGCGCGCACCAGCACCGACCTGGCCGATTTCCGCGAGCGGTTCCACGACCGCCTGGCGGCGCTGGCCCGGGTCCAGGGCCTGCTGTCGCGGCTGGAGGAACATGACCGCGTGACCTTCGACGACCTGATCCGGACCGAGCTTTCCGCCATGGGCAGCGCCTCCGGGCGGGTGGTGCTGCACGGACCGCCGGGCGTCCGCCTGCGCTCCTCGACCGTGCAGATTCTGGCCCTGGCGCTGCATGAGCTGGCGACCAACGCGGTCAAATACGGCGCGCTGGGTCAGCCGGCGGGCCGGCTTGCGGTAAGCTGGCGGCTTCAGCCGCAGGGCGGGCAGGACAAGCCCTGGCTGCATATCGACTGGCGCGAAAGCGGGGTCAGGATGCCGCCTTCGGGCGCGGGTCCGCATGGCAACGGCCAGGGCCGCGAACTGATCGAGCGCGCCCTGCCCTATCAGCTCAGCGCCCGGACCTCCTACAGCTTCGGACCGGACGGCGTGCATTGCACCATCTCGATCCCGGTCTCTGCCAGCACGACGGAGCCGGACCGGCATGACTGAACCCCTGCTCAAGGCCCGCCGCATCCTTGTGGTCGAGGACGAATTCCTGCTTGCGGCCGAGCTTCGGGGTGAACTGGAACGGGCCGGCGCCATCGTGGTCGGGTGGGCGGGAACGCTTCAGGACGCGATGGCGCTGATCAGAGCCGAAAAGCGGCTGGACGGCGCGCTTCTTGACGTGAACCTGCACGGAGAAGCCGCCTTTCCCGCAGCCGACCTGCTGATCGAGCGGGGGGTGCGGTTCGTGTTCGTGACCGGCTACGACCAATCCGCCCTGCCCGACCGCTTCGCGGGCATCCTGCGGCTGGACAAGCCGGTCGATATGGAAAAGCTCGCGCAGGCCATGGGCGGGTGAACCCCGCCGCAAGGCGGGCAACGGATCAGTTCAGGTGACGCCTGCGCCGTTTCGCATATTCCTTCCCGAGCAGCCGCAGAAGCCACGCTTTCAGCTCCTGCTCGGCCTGTCCCCGCTCGGTCATCGCGACGGCGGATTTCAGCGCCGCCTCGACCAGCCGCTCGGCCGAGGCCCTGTCCGGCATCACCCGCTGCGCCTGCACCAGCATGTCGACCACGATGGTTTCGATCGATTCCGAAGGCCGGGCGGGCAGGCGGTCGTGTTGGGCATGCAGGTCATGCAGCATCGGCCGGGCGTGGCTGGGCTTGCTGTAGATCCGGGCATCGCGGAACCGCGGCGGCACGAGCTCGTGATGGCCGCCGGTCAGAAACAGAAAGGGGATGCCGGAGCTCTTCAGGGAATCGGCGATGCAGAAAGAGGTCTCGTCGCCCAGTTTCACGTCGAGGATGGCGGCCTCGATCCGGTCGTCGCAGAGAATGGCGTCATGCACGTCCGCAAATGGACCCACGACGGAATCGCCCAGCTCAAGGATCTCGGTCGTCAGCTGTTCCGCCAGGAAATAATCGTCCTCGACAACGAGAATGCGCAACCTTCACCCCCCTTCTGCGGGCGCACTGGTCGCATCCCGGAACCAGCCGCGGCCTGCCCCCGTGATCACGATCTGCCCGCCCGAACCCACCGGACCCGAACCAACTCGCAAGCGCGTGGAATGTTCCCCGGCGCGGCCGGCATGGCCAAGCCGCAGGCAGCGCCATGGCGGACGCCTGCAGACCCGTGCGCTGTCATGGTCCCTGCGGCAGAACATCGGGCTGGTGGGGACCGCCGGAATCAGGCGGTCCCCGGCGCGGATAGGGTTACCAGTCGTCGCGGAACCGGCCGCGCGCGCCTTCGCCCATGCGGTCGTCGGCGCGGGTATAGCCGCGGCGCCCGCGGTCGTTGTAATCGCGCAGCTCGTCCTGGCGGCGGCGGCGCTCGGCCTCCTCGTCGCCGAACCACGAGGCGACCTCGTCCCCGGCGCGGTCCATCCAGTCGCGATCGTCGCGGCCATAGCCGCCTTCCCGGTCCTGCCGGCGATGGGTGCCGTAGGCGCCGCCGTAATCGCCCCGGCCATAGCCGCGGCGGCGATCGTCGCCATAGCCGCCGCCATAGCCGCCGGGCCGGCCGGAATAATCGCCGTAGGGCGTGCCATAGGCGCCGCGCCCATAATCGCCGTAGCGCCCCGACCGGCCATAGTCCCGGTCGCGATAATCGCTGTCGTCGTCGCGGGCGTAGCGGCTGCGATAGGACCGCTCGGAATAATCCGGGTCCCAGCGATTGCGGTCTTCGTCCCTCCAACGATCTGCCATGTCATCCTCCTGTTCACGGTCAGCGCCGCCGCGGGCGGCTGGGTGCGGACAACCGGGGGCGGGCCGGAATGTTCCTGAAAACCGCCGCCCGCCTACCAGAGCTGCGCCGGCCGGGCGATCATCAGCCAGAAGATGCCGAGGACGGCGGCAAAGGCCGGAAAGCCGAAGGCGAACCAGGTCCGGAACAGCCGGAAATAGCGCGGCGGCAGCGCCTGCCCCTCGCGCAGCGCCGCCACGGCAAGGTCGCGCATCCGCATCTGCATCCAGACCACCGGCAGCCAGAAGGCGCCGGTCAGCAGATAAAGCAGCAGGGACAGCACGATCCAGTGCTCGCCCAGCCCGTAGCCCAGATGCCAGGCCAGCGCGAGCCCGGTCAGCGGCTGCGCCACCACGGCGGTGGCGGTGAACAGGAAATCCGCGATCACCACGATCCGCGCCACGCCGGCGATCACCGCCTTGTCGCCCGAGCGATGCGCCAGCAGCATGAAGAAGGCGATGCCGGCGCCGGTCCCCAGCAGCACCGAAGCGCCGATGATATGCAGGTATTTCAGGCCAAGATACAGCATCAGCGTTCGTCCAGGATCGCCAGCGCCACGAAATGCGCGACAAGGATCGGCCAGATCTTCAGCAGGGGCCCCAGCGGTTCGTTCCACAGCTCGGGCAGCAGCAGCGTGCCGGCGACGATGTAGAAACAGGACAGCCCGATCGCCGCCCACAGCCCGCGCCGCGCCGTCGGCCGCCAGGCGATGGCCAGCCCGATGGCCAGATCGGCCAGCGCCCCGGCGACCACGCCCGGCCCGGCCAAGGCGCCGGTCCGGGCGCGATGCATCAGCTCCAGCCCGTTCTCGAAGCCGGTGGTCAGCGAAATCACCGCCGTCAGCGTCCAGAACAGCACCAGCACCACGAACAGAACCGGCTTGATGGGGTAAAGCCCGGCGAACCAGCGTTCCTGGACCGAGGCCGGACGTGCGCGCAGCGCCTCGGCCAGGCTGCGGGGCCGGATGCCGGTGATCTGCGTCCAGGGCCCCGGATCGCCGACGGCGCCGTGGCGGATCTCGCGCCGCGCGGTGCTGCGCAGCGGCGGGCGCCAGCCCAGCCTGCCGGCCAGATCACCCAGCCGGTAAAGCAGCCCGGCCGCCCATCGCGGCAGCGCCAGGGCCCGGGCCGGGCGCCAGCCCAGCCAGGCGCGATGCAGCGCCACCACCTCGGCAAAGGACAGCCGTTCGGGCCCGGCCAGTTCCAGCGCCAGCCGTGCCGGCCGGTCGGGCTGGACGACGAAGGCCACGGTCTCGACGACATCCTCCAGCGCCACCACCTGCAGGGGGCCGGTCTCGGGCATCACCGGCAGCACCGGCAGGACCGCCAGACCCCGGATCAGCGCGCTGGCGCCGAAGACCGGGCCGCCCAGCACCACCGAGGGCCGCAGGATCACCCAGTCCAGATCCAGCGCCATCAGCGCCCTGTCGCCTTCGAGCTTGCTGGCCGAGAAGGCCGAGGCCTGCTGCCGGTCCACCCCGATGGCCGAGAAATGCACCACCCGCCGGATGCTGGCCGCCGCGCAGGCGCGAAACAGCGCCGCCGCACCGCCGGCATGGGCGGCCGTCGTGTCCTCGCGGGCATTGTCCTGCAGCACGCCGACGCAATTCACCACCGCCTCGACCCCCTCAAGATGCGGCCGCCAGAGGTCGGGATCGTCCGCCTGCCCGAAATCCACCCGGATCCATCGCGACACCGCGCCGAAGGCGGGCGGGCGGGCGCTGCGGCTTGCCCCCAGCACGACATGGCCGTCGGCGGCAAGCCGGGCGCAGACGCTCTGCCCGATCAGGCCGGTCGCGCCTGTCACCAGCACCCTCATGGCCGGCCGGCCCGCGGCATGCTTCTGGGCCGCATCGCGGCGGCGCGCCTGAAAGCTGGGTGGTTCATGGTCCCGTCTCCCGCAAGAAAGGCCGGTCCTGAACCCGCTGGCGGCGGCTTTGTTCCGGCGTCGACGAAAAGCCCGGCCAAGGGCCATGTCGCGCAGGCAGCGCCTTTCGGGGTTTCAAGGACCGGCCGAAGGAAGCCCCCCGCTTTTAAAACGGGGGGCTGACTCTTAATGCTCGGCAGGTTCGATCCATACTCCCATCGCCTGCATTGCAATCACCGACGCTGCTGCAAAAACCGCGCCGGTCATGACGCCGGCAACCAGCGCCGATGCGAGAATCGTTTGATGTGGCATGCTCACCTCCTGATGCCTGTGAGCGGCGCCCCCACGCGCTTATGGAATTAACGCATGAGCAAAAACCCATTGGCGGAAATTGGCTGGACTGCCCATTGCGTCAGCACCCTGCAAGGCGAAATGGCACAGGCGTTTCCGGAATACGGGCGTGTCTGGAACAATGCAGCGATTTTCCGGTTGTTAGCGCCTTTGCCGGAAAAGGCATTTCAGCAAGGAAAGGAAAGAGCCATGGCAAGCAAGCATCCCAAGACCCGCCACCCCTCGGACGCCGATCTGCGGCACGATCCCGGTATCGGCCGTTCGAAGGGCGTCGACCGCAAAGACCCCGAGATCGGCGGCGAAAATACCTTCGAGGGCGATGTGCTGAACGATACCACGCCGCAGGGCGGCGTCGATCCCCGGCAGCGCGGCCGCGAAAACAAGTGACGCAGCGATATAATATCCAGGAGGCAAGAATGACCGGAAAGAAAACCCGTCAACAGCAGCGCCAGATTATCGAGAAGCGCGTGGATACCAGCAATGCCGGCAAGGATTTCGATTCCCGCCCCTATCTTGAGGCCGCAAAACATCCTCAGGGGCAGATAACCGAAGGGCGGGTCAGGCCGCAGGATCTGGAAAACGACGATGGCGACCCTTCTCCCAAGGGGGAAAATCAGGAAAGCCAGCACCACAAGCGCGACGGCCGGCCCGAGGACGAGGGCTGAGCCCCGCCCGGCCGAATGGCGAACCCGGTCGGTTCATCGCCCGAGGGCGGCCGGATCGAGGCCGAAGCGCCCGGGCCGGGGTCGCCGTCCCCCGACCGCCCGGAATTCGGCTCGGCCATCCGGCGATGCCGCTTGGCCAGCATTCTCGGCCAGCATTCCCGCGGGCGTCACATGCGCCGCCGCCACCTGCAGCCGGTTTTCCAGCCGGTGACGATCTGCTCCTCCCCGCCATCATCGCCTTGAAGCCCGCCTCGGCCACCGAGGTGGATCCTCTGTTTCATGCGAGGCCTGGCCGGGGTGGACGGCCAGCAGCGCCGTCGCCCGGCTTGAGGCTGTCTTGTCCTTCCGCAGGTCCTGCAGGGCTGCGGCTGCATCCCGGACTCTCCCGTCCGACGTGATTCAGTTTTGGCTGTTTGCGCGGATGAGGATGGCTGTGATGATGATCAGCAGCAGGATGGCGAGGACGGCGAGCCTCTGCGGCAGGGGGCGCGGGCCGGGGTTGCGGCGGGCGCGGGCGCCCTGGGCCAGCTCGGCGCGGCGCGCCAGGCGCAGCTGCTCGNGGCTGACCGGGGTGCCCGCCGCCTCGTCGTCGGTGCCCAGCGGCGCCGCCGCCGGGTCGGGAAAGCCCAGCTTGTCGCCGGTCCGGCCGGCGTCGATCTCGGCGCGCAGCCGCGAGGGATTGGCGCCGCGGCTCTCCTCCGGCCGCCTTTCCGCTTCCGTCTCCGGCCCGGGCGCGCGCGCCTTCTCCGTCGCCTTCTCCGGCCCGCTCACCGGTCCGGTCCCGCGGGGCGGAA